>JAQVYQ010000020.1 GCA_028708575.1 Tissierellia bacterium | reverse complement strand
ACTTCTACCCATTCTACTTTGTCTTTAGAATATTCCTGATAGTTTGGATTGTAAATTTGTAGTACTTTGTTTTTTTCTTTTCTAGGATCAGGAATTGGAATTGCAGATAATAATGCTCTAGTATATGGATGTAATGGATTACTAAACAGTTTTTCTGTCTTTGCCAACTCAACAATTTTTCCTTTATATATAACTGCAACTCTGTCTGTAAGATATCTTACTACGGACAAATCATGAGATATGAATAAATATGTTAAGCCAAATTTGCGCTGCAATTCTAATAATAGGTTTAAGACTTGGGCTCTAACAGAAACATCCAGTGCAGTAACAGGTTCATCTGCTATAATAAAGTTTGGCTCCATTATAAGGGCCCTAGCTATACCTATTCTTTGCCTTTGCCCACCTGAGAACTCATGGGGAAATCTAGAAGCAAATTCAGGAAGCAAACCGACATCAAGCAATGCTTTAGAAACTTTATCTTTCCTGTTCTTTTCAGATATAAAATTTTTAGTATTATATAAACCCTCTGAAACTATATAATCTATCTTTGCTCTTTCATTTAATGAAGCCATAGGATCCTGAAATATCATTTGAATATTTTTTGTTATATCCTTGTCAAGTTTTTTACTAATCTTCCCTGATATTCTTTGACCATTATATAATATTTCACCCTCTACTAAATCATTTATCCTTATGATTGCTCTACCAATTGTGCTTTTACCTGAGCCAGATTCTCCTACAAGACCAAATGTTTCACCTCTATTAATATTGAAACTGACACCATCAACAGCAAGTATTTTATTTTTATTAGTTCCAAATTCTATTTTTATATTCTTAACTTCTAATATTTTTTCATCTTTCAACGATTTCCCCTCCAATTTCTTTGTAATGCTTTAATAGAATCCGGGGGATCAACTTTAGGTGCTCTTATATCTAATAACCAAGTTCTTGCTTTATGAGTTGGACTTATTGTGAAATATGGTGGTCTTATTTCATAATCTATCTTTAAAGCCTTTTTATTTCTTGATGCAAAAGCATCTCCCTTTACACTGTTAAAAAGATTTGGCGGAGTGCCCTGTATTGAATACAAGGACTGACATTTTTCAGCAAACTGTGGCAATGATGAAAGCAGCGCCCAAGTATATGGGTGCTGAGAATTATAGAAGACTTCTTCGCTTTTTCCTATTTCAACAATGTCACCTGCATACATTACTGCTATCCTATCAGCTACATTGGCAACTACTCCTAAATCATGGGTTATAAATACAATTGTTAAATTGTATTTCATCTTTAATGATTTTAACAATTCTAAGATTTGTGCTTGTATAGTGACATCCAATGCTGTTGTTGGTTCATCACAAATCAGTATCTTGGGATTACAAGCAATTGCAATAGCTATGACTACTCTTTGTCTCATTCCACCTGAGAATTCATGGGGATATTGATTATATCTTTTTTCTGGTTTTGATATACCCACATCTCTTAATATTTCTATTGTCTTTTCCTTTGCAGCCTTACCTCTTAAACTTGAATGAAGTACAACAGCTTCTCTAACTTGACTACCAATTGTTTTTAGAGGATTTAAGGAAGTCATTGGCTCTTGAAACACCATAGCAATTTCCTTTCCCCTAATCTTAAGCCAATCTTTTTCATTATTATAATCTGCAATATTCTGTCCCTTGTATATTATTTTCCCGGAATCAATCCAGCCATTTCCATCTAAAAGTCCTATAAAACTTTTTACAAATACAGACTTACCAGATCCAGACTCTCCTACTATAGCAAGACTTTCTGCTTTATAAATATCTAATGATATTTCTCTAATTGCAGTTAAAACTTTTCCTCTTAACTTGAATTTTATTACTAAATCCTTTACGGATAAAACAACTTCTTCCTTCATCATCAACCCTCCTACACGTGATTTCTAGGATCTGCAGCATCAGCAAATGCATTTCCTACTACATAGAAAGATATTGTAATAAGTGAAAGGATTATAGCTGGAAATATCAATTGATACCTCAATGATTCTACCATCATAACTATTCTCCCTTCATTTATTAGATTTCCCAAAGAAGGTATATTAATTGGTAAACCTAAGCCTATATATGTTAAAAAAACTTCAGAACCAATTGCCCCTGGTATGGCCAATGCAAGTCTTAGCATAATAACAGAAACTAAATAGGGAAGTAAATTCCGAGTAATAATTCTTTGAGTAGGAGTTCCTAATGTTCTGGAAGCCAGATTATACTCCCTATCTCTAATAATTACTATCTGATTACGCACAAATCTAGCCATAGGAAGCCAGCCAGTTATACACATTGCAAATATTAATGTGGATATGCTAGGCTCCATTATATAAGTTAAGAGTACGAGAATAATTGTACTTGGAATATTATCAAGTATATTGTATATTCCAGTAACAAGTTTCTCTAAACCTTTTACATACCCCCATAAAGCGCCAACTATTATTCCTATAATTGATTCCCATAGTCCAACTAATATTCCAATTAACAACGATGTCCTAGTCCCACTCCATATTCTAGCCCAAAGGTCCTGGCCTATAGAATTAGTCCCAAAATAGAATTCTGAATTTGGTTTATGATTTCTTAATTGCATACCAGTATTTTCATCTATAAATATTTGTATAGGAGATTTTTGATATGGTAAATAAGGTTGAATAATTGTAAATATCATAAGAATTATAACTAAATATAGAAAAAAAAGTGCAATTTTATTCTTAGAAAAAGCATATATTGTAGACCTCCAATAAGAATAATTTAGATAATTAGATAATTTTTCATTATTTGCATTGTACTGAGCAAATTCAAATAATTCTTTATTAATTCCAATAGATAATTTTTCAATTTTATAGTTCATTACCTAGACCCTCCTCTCTGTATCTTAATTCTAGGATCTAATAGGACCATTAGGATGTCTCCGGTAAAAAGCCCAAAAATACCTATTGACGAATATATCAATACAATTGCCTGGACTAAAGTATTGTCTTGTCTTTGTATAACATCTACTAACAATCCACCCATTCCAGGTATTGAATATAATGATTCAATATATATGGAGCCTGAAATTGTAAACAGAATGGTGCTAGGTAAATATTGCACCATTGGCACAAAAGCATTTCTTAATACATGATGGACCATAATACTCTTCTTATTCAATCCCTTAGCTCTTGCTAATTTAACATAATCCTTATTCAATTCGTCTATAATATATCTTCTCATCCACATTGCATAAGATGCTATGCCACCTAGAGACATGGAAACTATAGGAAGTATCCATGATCTCATATCGTCTACATTAAAAAGTACGGGCAGTTTAAAAATGTCAGAAATATATAATTGTAAGAACAAATAATAAACAGCAGATGGAAAGGCACTAATAAAAACAATGTACCCTGTGCCAATACTATCCCACATCTTATCTTTATTTAGAGCCATACTGATACCAAGGGGAATACCTGCTATTAAAGATATCATTAATGCTGCTAAGCCAGATTTCAATGAGTATGGTATCTTACTTTTTAGAATACCTACAATCTCTACACCAGGTCTATATATTATGGATTTTCCTAAATCCCCTTGGAAAAGTCCTTTATAAAAGTCGATTAATTGTATATGTATTGGATTTCTTAAGCCCATATTGGTTAATATTGTTTCTCTTTGTACTTCATCTAATTTTTCATAGTTTTCACCAAAATACCCTTCTTCAGGCATCAACCTCATAAGAAAAAAAACAATCGTTAAAACAATGAACAATGTAATAATAGACTGTAAAAGTCGCTTTATTATATAACGAATCATGGTCTAGCCCTCCCTATTACCTATTCCCTGCTTTTAGAGCTTTCCTTCTTTCTATTTCCCATTGCTTTTGTGATTCGTTGAATTGTTCAGTGTTCATTGGTTTTTCCATGATCTTTTGCCCTTTGAATTTTGACGATGAAATTCCATATGGGGAATACTGAGATTCAAATGGATTTAGTCTTGATGCTGAATATCCACCACTACCTACTGAATATGGTATAACAAAAGCCTGATTTATTAAAAATGCTTCTGCTTCTGCAAATAGTTTATATCTTTTTCCCATATTGTAAACTTCTCTTTTTGCAATATTTAACATGTTTTCATAAATACTCTTACCATTATCCTCTTCATATCCTAGAGCTAAATGAGGGTAATTGTAGGTTCCATCTGGTCCAAATGGGGTAGTATAAGTTTCTGGATCAGCAAAATCCGGACCCCAATTACACTCCAAAATTGAATAATCTCCACTTCTTCTTGTTTTTGATAGAAATCCTGTTGGTGGCCTAGCATCAATAATAATATCTATAAAATCTATGCCTAAGATATTTTCCAACTGCTGCTCTATTACTTGAGCTCTACTAGCCCACTCTACAGATCCAGTATTATATGGCATCAACACTTTAACAGGGAAGCATGCTATCCCTTTTAGCTCATCTATTGCTTTCTCTTTATATTCAAGTGCCAATTCCTTATTAAAGCTATCAGTATGTGAAATGTCAGCTAATGAGCCTAATTGTGTGTAATCTGTACCTTCAAAATCTAAGAAGTTTTTAGGAGTAATGGTGTTTAATAATCTATTATTAGGTGAATATGGTTCCTCAGTTAACACTGCTGCTTTTCTATTAAAACCATGAAATATCGCCTTTCTAAAAGCAAGATTGTTTACTGCTAATTCCCAATTATCAGGTTCAAATTTTTCAGCAAAGTTAGGATTGAAATTAAATGAATAAAAATAAGAGAAATAGTTTGCCCTATTTGGTCTTATTTGTTTTTCTCTTTCCGGATTATTTATCCACTCGTCAAGTACTATTGAAGAAACCTTTGCAGAATCAACCTCACCACGTATAAATAATTCTGGCGCCAATGTTAGCGCCTCCTTATTATATCTACCAACTATTTTCTTAATATATACATGCTCTTTATCCCAGTAATTATCATTTGCAATTAATACTCTTCTACTTTGTGGTTCAAAGGTATCTAATATATAGGCTCCATTATAAAGGAAATTATAATTATCAGTTCCGAATTTATCCCCTACTTCCTTTAAAAACTCTCCATTTATAGGTAAAAAACAAGCATGGGTAATCATAGATAAAAAATAAGGGACAGGTTTTTCAAGAGTATATTCTAATTTATAATTATCAATCGCTTTTACCCCTACTTGTGAGAAGTCGGTAATGTCTCCTCTATAATATTTCTCTGCATTTTTTATTACACCATACACAATATTTGCAGTTGAAGAATCATTATTAAGGTCTAGAATATATTTCGCAGAATCAACAAAATCTTGAGCTAATACTTCAGCAAAGGCGTATCCATCTACTGTATACCAATTTACGCCTTGTCTGAGTATAAATGTCCAAACCATGTTATCTTCAGAAACTTCCCAATCTATAGCTAAAGCAGGTTTTATTAAACCAAATTTATCATATTCAACAAGGGAATCTACTAAATTACTAGCAATACCAATTTCATTAGAACTGTTCGTTTTTAAATAATTCAGAGTAGTGACTTCACCTGAATAAAGATACCTAAAATCCTGTAATTTTTCTGTTCCTCTTGTAGCTACAGACTTATTAGATTCTAATGCTACTGGAACTTTTTTATATTCCTTTGGAGAGCACCCCCATAAAAAAATAAATATTGATAATATAAAGACTACTAATCTTCTCATTTAAATACCTCTATTCATAAGATTCATTAATTCTAAATCTATATATATGTATATTAATGGATAGAGGTATTTATTAACAAATAAAAGGAGCATATACAATGATATGCTCCTTCTCATCTAATGAACATTAAGATATGTTCCACCAATAAATTCTCTTAAAATTGAATTTGGTGGTATAGCTTCTTCAACTTCTATATCCCTAAAATACTCTAAAAATCTAAGGAGTCTCTTAGCATTGCTATAGTGTACGCTTGAGTTATCAATACTCTCCAATAGAGGTTGAATATACTTCTTAAGCACACATAATTCATATACTAAAGATGAATTAAACATAATATCCGCTTCCTCTTGGAATGGGAAAATATAATTTTCTTCACCATTTCTTACTGATTTCCACATATCAAATGTTCCTAAAGGATTGTTTCCCCTAAATTTATTGTCCCTAACAATTCTCCTGATTAATCTTGTATCAGAAGTTGATATTCTATTATGTGAATCAATACTTAATTGTGTTAAAGCTGATATATAAACTTTAAATTTATTCTTTTCAGGTATCATTTTTGTAAGCTTAGGATTCAATCCATGAATTCCCTCTATTATTATTGGATGATCTTGATCCACTCTAACTACCTTTCCAGACATTTCTCTTTTACCAGATTTAAAATTAAACTTAGGTAATTCTACATCATTTCCTTCTAATAATCTTAATAAATCTATATTAAATGTATCTAAGTCTATTGCATCTATAGACTCATAATCAGGTTTTCCCTGCTTATTTAAAGGAGTATCTTCTCTATTAACAAAATAGTCATCAACCGAAATAGATATAGGCCTTTTACCATTTACTCTAAGTTGCACTGCTAGTCTCTGTGCAAATGTAGTTTTTCCAGAAGATGAAGGACCTGCTATCAAAATAATATTAATGTCCTTATCGCTACAAATCTTATCAGCAATATTTCCAATTTTTTTCTCATGTAATGCTTCTGATACTTTTATTACTTCACTGATTTTCCCACTACTTATCTTCTCATTCAAAGATCTAACATTGGCTAAATCTAATATACCTAACCATTCATCTGATTCTTTGTATACTTTGGCTAACTTCTTCTGTTCTGTAAAATCGTCCATATTATAGTTATTATTTTTCCGTGGGAAAAGAATTATAACTCCAGGATAATAGTATTTTAATTTAAAATCCTTAACAAATCCAGTGGAAGGTGCTAAATACCCATGAAATGAATCTATATAATTATCAATTTTATATACACTTACTTTTTCCTTATCAATAGAATTAAACAATCTAATTATATCTTCAGAGCCAGCTTCCTTAAATATTTCTAAGGCTTTTTCCTTTGGAAAAACTTTCCTAACTATTTTATTGTCTTCTTTTATGATTTCATGCATCTTTTTTTCTATTTCCCTTATCTTAGTAAAAGAAATATTTCTATTATTCTTAAATTCTACATAAAGTCCTGGCCCTAAAAAATTCTCTATAGATATATCAATATCATCATATAATTCTTTACAAGCCACGATAAAAACAGCTGAAATAGTTTTAGTATAAATCCTATCACCATCTTCATCTTTTATATCTAGGAACTCTATTTTCATATCTTCTTCTACGTATTTGTCTAAATGATAGATTTCATTATTGATTCTTGCACCTAAGTATTTCTTATACGAATTACCATATACTTCATGTGACAATTCTAATAGTGTAGAATCTTTTGCTATAGAATAATCACCATACCCATCAATAAATACATTTACTACTTCATTCAAATAATCAACTCCTATCCAAATAAATCCTTTTCTATTCTTAAATACTTATCTGACATACTTGCCTCATAAGGTTTTCCATTTAAATATTCAAGTGGCTGTACTAGCCCATTAAACTCAATTTTATATCCATGAAGCCATTGATTATCCAATTTATACTCAATATTGAAGATTTTGTTGACACTATTATCTCCATACTTTCTATCTCCAATTACTGGATATCCTAAAGATGCTAGGTGACTTCTTATTTGATGAGTTCTACCTGTAATTAATTCTATCTCTACCATGGAGTACCCATTTTTTGTTTTTAATACTCTAATGAACGTTTCAATTCTTTTAGACCCTTCAGAATCTTCCTTAGATATATCTACAATATTTCTCTCTTCATCTTTGCTTAAATATGCTTCTGCCATAAAATCTTTTTTTACTGTTCCTTTAACGATGGTCTTATAGAATTTCCTTACACTTTTTTCTTTTATAGCTGCATTAATGGTCTTCAAACTTTGATAATTCTTTGCACCTATAATAATTCCAGATGTATTTCTGTCTAGTCTATTGCAAATGGCTGGTGTAAAAGTCTTTTCTAAACGTGGTACATATTCTCCCTTTTCTATTAGGTAACTCACCATGCTATCTACAATATTATCTTCAAATTCTCCTCCTCCAGCACCATGAGATAAAACTCCTACTGCTTTATTTATTAATACTATATTATTATCTTCGTGTATAATACTTGGTATTAGTTTTGATCTAACTTCCTTTTTTACTGCGACAAACTTCTCAATAGTATCATCTGATAAAAATAGCTGAACTACATCACCTTCCATAATGATATCTTCTGGATTAACCTTACTTCCATTTAGCTTTATATTTTTCTTTCGCAACATCTTATAAATGAACCCTTGCGTTGCATTAGCCAAATACTTCTTTAAAAACCTATCAAGTCTTTGATTGCTTTCATTTTTATCTACTATAATTTCCCTCAAACTTTATCTCACCTTTTCCATTGTCTTATGCTATAATTATAGTATAATTATTAGCTTAATACAAAATTTTGTTTTTAAACATTTTATGGGGTGAAATAATGAATAAAGCAATTGAGAAAATTAAAGACATACTTTATGACTCCTTTGATTATGTTGTGATACTTATTATAATTATTATAGTCGCACTTATCATTGGCTGGAGACTCGATATACTATTTGCAAATAATATTGAGAATATACCCAATGAAAGCGAAGTAGTCGTTGTGGGTCCTGAAAGAGAGAAAGAAATTCCTAATAATGATTTACCCTTAGAAGAGGAAATTGAAACTCCAACAGAAGAACCACCAATTGAAAACGAAATAGTAAAACCTATAGTAACTGGTGAAAATGTAAATGTTGTTATACCTTCTGGTTCATTACCAGGTAAAATAGCTTTAATACTTTCAGAAAATAAACTAATAGATAATAGTCAAAACTTTGTTGCTAAAATGGTAGAGTTAAAGCTTGATACTAAATTAAAATCAGGTACATATTCTATACCTATGGGAAGTAGTTATGAAGAAATTCTAAACATAATAACTAAATAGAAATATTAAAATCCTTAAGGGCAATAATATGATACCTCCAAAATAGGCAGCCTAATTAATTAAAATTAGATTATCTACTTTGGAGGTATTTTTTATTGATAGAAAATCTTAACATAAAAAGAAATCAAAATTCAAACATGTGAGAATTATAAAAGTGGTGAGAGGAGCTTTGAAGATTTTTCATAAGAAATAAAGCTATCAAAAAATACTAAGATGCATGGTTCCTTTAGAATATAGAAACCACGCATTCATAGGCATAATACTTAATTAAATTACCTATCTACTTGACATCAGTCAACTTACAAGTTTACTAGGATTTAATACTTTTCGTTTATGTAATCATCAATTAATGAAGGCTTCATTCCTTCTATAAAGACGCCCTCTTCTCTTAAAATGTCTAAGAACCAATCCGCTTTTGAGTGAAAAATTGCTTCTTTATAATCTAATAAAACAATTTCAAATAATTTATTACGTAGTAATTTTGATTCGCAATTTACAAAATATGCCTCTACGCCTTTAAAATCAATAACTCTTAAAATATCTAAGGCTGATTTATCCTTTTGATGATAATAATTGTTTCCTTTATTTAAATAATAAACATAATATTTTTGATGCTTTTTAGTATTTCTAATTTCTTTTGACATTGTAGTAAAGTATTTTGCCATTACATTATAATATTGGTAATTATACATTCCCTTCTCAAAACTATCCACCTTTATAAATGGCTTTACATTCATCCTTCGCACAATTTCATAATTACCTTCTATAAACTCTCTTTTACTTATATCCCCATTATTAAACTGCAAAATCAATGACGATCTATTTTCAAAAAAAGATTTAAAGATACTTCTTCTACGGTATCCTCTAGTAGTTACATCCAAGTTTAACACCCATTCTAATTTTAAATCTTATTTTTACAATACTATATGATTATAACACATTTTAAATGGGACTTACAAACTATTTAGCTTAATAGTTTATTGGCAATTTCTTAAGGATTTTATTTCCTCATCTGATAACTCCCTATACTCACCTGGAGAAAGAGTACTATCTAATAATAATGGTCCCATAGATACTCTCTTTAAATATATTACTTTCATGGATAGGGACTCGAACATTCTCTTGACCTGATGATATTTACCTTCTTGTATAGTTAAAAATACTTTTGAAAACACATTAGATTCGAGAATTTCTAATTTAGCAGGAAGTGTTTTATAATCATCATCTAAAACAATACCCTTTTCAACCATTATTATATGCTCATTTGTAACAGTTCCATCTACTTCAACATAATATTTTTTATCAACTCCTTTTTTAGGAGATAATAATTCATGAGCTAATTTGCCATCGTTTGATATCATCAATAAGCCTTCAGTATCCTTATCCAATCTACCAACAGGAAAAGGTTTATAAATCAAATATTCATCCCCTAGTAAATCAATGACAGTTTCAGTCAATGGATCATCAGTAGATGAAACTAGACCTTGAGGCTTATTCATCATCAAATAAATATGTTCTCTATAATTTACTTCGTTTCCGCCTATAATAATTCCATCTTCATATGGATTTACTTTAAATTCATTTTCTCTAACAATATCCCCATTTACTTTTACCAAACCATTTTTTATAAGCTTTTTTACATCTTTTCTGCTACCATATCCCATATTTGATAAAACCTTATCTAATCTTTCTACTTTTGCCATTTAAACTCCTCCATAATTCTATTCTATAATATCTTTAAATATATTAAAAGAATAAAAAACAGTAAATTACTTAAAATATATTTATCAAATATGAAAGGAGAAAAATCATTGGATAAACCGCTAGATGGAGTTAAATGTATTGTAAGTTCTTGCTCATATAATAAGGATGGTAACAAATGTACAGCAAGTTCTATATTAGTTGAACCAAAGAATGCGAACACTTCAGAGGATACTGATTGTTCCACATTTAAGCCTCTACAATAAACATAATAAAGAAAGGGTTCCTAGGAACCCTTTCTTTATTAATATGCTGCTTCAACACTTTCTATTTCAAAACAATTTTCTTTTAAATTTTCTGGAATTTGGTCCATTGTATAATGAACATTAATGTAAAATTCTACATCATATTTATTACAGATTTTATCTAATGCATCACGTAATTTGCCTAACTTTTCTAGATTTACATCCATTACCTTATATATACCATCAACATATATTTTTTCTAAATCATAATCCATTGATAAAATGCCACACAAAAAGCCATAGAAAGATTCAACATTTGAAACATTGAATTCCATGGCATTAATAAGTCGAACATTATAATCTAAACTAAATATATGATCATCATCAACATCAACAAATGCTATATTTCCGTTTCCCTCCTTCATATCCTTGTTAGCATTATCAATTAACCATTTAGTTTTTCCAGCACCTTTCCTACCAATTATGAACTTAACCATGATTAACCACCTAACCTTTCTTTTATTTTACAACATTTTAATAATTTATATCTTATATAAATTTTTTTAAAGCTTTACCATTTAAATAATTAAATTTATTGCCTTGTTTCTTTCCTTGTTCTTCCATGGAAGAAACGATTTCATCTCTAATTTTCCACCAAGATTCATTCCAATTAACGAATAATGTATTCTCTTCTGGTGCTCTACCCATTATTCTTTGAATTACGATATTAGGGTCTAAATATTCTAAAAATGTTATTACTCTATTTATATACTCTTCTTTAGAGATTATATCTATATCTCCATTTTTATATTGCTGGCCCATCTTTGTATTTTCTACAATGTATAAGCTATGGAGTTTTACTTCATCAATTCCAAGTGAAGAAATTATCTTGGAATTTTCTATTACATCTAATAAATTATCCCATGGTAAATTTATTATTATATGGGTACAAACTCTTATATTATGATTCTTAATCCTTAATACTGCATCAATAAACTCAGCCAATGTATGACCTCTGTTTATCTTTGCCAAACTATGGTAATTAACGCTTTGTAATCCTAACTCTATAGTAATATCTATACCCAAATTATACTTTATATCACATAAAAAGTCCAAGTATTTATCATTTATACAATCAGGTCTAGTAGATATAGAAATTTCCACTATATCTTCCATAATTGCTTGGTTAACATACTCCTTAAAGTCATCTAAGGGCAAGTATGTATTACTAAAATTTTGGAAATATGCAATAAATTTCTTTGCTTTATATCTTTTCCTAATATATTGCATATTATTTTCTATTTGTTTCTTTACACTCAAGTAATTAGGTAAATTTTCGAAGGAACCACCTTCTTCTCCACAAAAAGTACAACCACCTTCTCCTAGAATTCCATCTCTATTAGGACAAGTTAATGGCAAACTAATGGGGAGTTTGTATACTTTTTCTCCATACTTTCCCATTAAATATTTTGAATATGTGTTATATACATTTATATCCAAATTTACACCTCTAAATCTATTATGCTACTTACTTATAACAATAATGTATTAAAAAGTACCTTGCAAAAACGCAAAGTACTTTTAATTTTTATTCTTCTTCTATTTCATCATCATCTTCATAAAACTCTTCAAAATCTTCATCATCTGAATATAGAGCATAGAATGCCTCACTTACAAGCTCGAATTCTTCTTCATCCTCAATTAATAACAAATCGAATTCATCATCTTCTAATTCCTTATACGCGTATAATAATACCTCATCTTGATCAATAGGCATTAATGCAATATATTCTTTATCTTCTACTTCAAATATGCCAATTATTTGGCATTCTAATTCACTATCATCTTCTAAAGTAAGATAAATTACATCAATTTGATCATCTTCGTGTTCATGGTTACAATTTTCATCATGTATATGTTTATCGCTCATTATACATTCTCCTTTATGAATAATTATTTATACCTCTATAGTACCCAATAAAATTTGAATAAACAAGTCTTTATTGAATATTTTCCAAAACTTTTACCAGTAATGCATAAGTCCTTTCTGTAGACGAAATACTAAGAGCTTCACCAGGTGCATGAACTCCCTTTAAATCGGGTCCAAATGATACCATATCAATATCGTCAAATTTCTCATCAAATAATCCACATTCTAAACCAGCGTGAATAGCACCAACCTCAAGCTCCTCATTATATAATTCTTTATATGATTTCTTAAATACTTCTCTAATATATGAATCTTTTTTATATTGCCAAGCTGGATATGAACTTATACTTTCCCACTTAGCGCCTAAAGATTGTGCAATAAGTTTTATTTGATTAGAAATATTAGTCTTTAAAGTGCCAACTGAGCTTCTAATTGAACATATCATTGTTACATTAGCATTGTTAGTTGTTACAACTCCAAGGTTGATTGAGCTCTCCACAAGACCTTCTATATCTTGGCTCATGGATTGAATACCATTTGGTATAATCATCAATGCAGTAATTATATTGTCCTTAACAGCTTTTGTAAATACTTTAGTAAGATTCTCTGTTTTCTCTAAGCTAATAGATACTTCCTTATCACTTGATGCAAATTCTAATTTAAAATAATTCTCAATCTTTTTGACTAAATCATCTAATTTATCAATATCACTATTTTTAACTGCAATCTTAGCTATAGCTAATCTTGGAATAGCATTAGATTTTGAACCGCCTTTAATAGATCCTAAATCAAAATCCAACTCTTGATTTATGCCATATAACAATCTACCCATCAACTTATTAGAGTTAGCTCTTCCCTTATTGATTTCCGCTCCAGAATGTCCACCAATTAATCCACTAATCTTTAAAATATAAGATGATTTATCTGGCTCTAAAGGTATCCTAGTTAAAGGAATTTCTATATTATTATTCTCTCCTCCAGCACAACTTACTAAAACAGTTCCCTCTTCTTCAGAATCTATATTAATTAAGATTCTTCCGTCTATATGTTTTGTATCTAGGCCAGCAGCACCTGTTAGCCCTACTTCTTCATTTGTAGTGATTAGAACTTCCAATGGAGGATGAGCAATTATTTTAGATTCTAATATAGCTAAGCTCATAGCAACAGCAATACCATTATCTCCCCCTAATGTAGTGCCTTTTGCAACTACGTAATCTCCATCAATAGATATATTTATTGGATCTTTAGAAAAATCAAATTCAATATCATCATCTTTTTCACATACCATATCCATATGACCTTGTAACACAACAGTAGGTCTGTTTTCATATCCTGGAGTAGCAGGTTTCTTTATAATTATATTTAACTCTTCATCTTGAATGACCTCGAGTCCTAAGCCTAGGCCAACGCCTTTTAAATAATCACTTACTTGTTGTTCTTCATTAGAGCATCTAGGTATTTTTGTTAATTCCTCAAAATAATAAAATACCCTTTCTGGATTTAATCCTGATAGTTTCCCCATTTTAAATCATCCTTTCAATTAAATTATTGTGATAATAGTTTGATGTCATTTGTACTAAGATTTCCAAATACATCTATGATATTCAATTCTATATCATCATTAAGTCTGTCTATAATAAAACTGAAACTCTCTTTTATCCTTAATGATTTACCAAACCTATAATCTTCATATACTATAATTGGAGCATCTTTCCCAATCTTTATACAGATGTAATCAACCAAAGACAAAGAATCATTTTCTAAGATCTCAGATATAATATCTATATCCTTTTTATTTATATTTAAATTCTCTAAATCTAGATTATATCTTTCTAAACTTATATCAATTCTAAATGTATTCCTATCAGTTTTATCATAAGAAATAGACTTATACTTTATATAACCTATATCTAAATCTTTATTAAAATTTATTATATTATAAGCCTTTGAGTCTATAGTAGCTAATCTTTTCATTATAGTTGCTATAGAAGATTTCCCCGAATCTGAGCCAATCCAACTTCTATTGCTTTTTTCTGCAACTGCAATAGTTGTACCACTTCCTGAGAAAAAATCTGCTACTATTGATTCATCATCGCTTGAAGTCAGTATTATCCTTTCCAGTAAAGCTTCAGGTTTTTGTGTTTCATATCCAATTCTTTCTCTTGATGTTCTACCCACCATATCTATTTGCCAAACATCTTTAAGGTTTACAAGTGTATACCAACCTAATTTATCTTCGTATTCTGTAACCCCTTTAAATCTATATGGCTTATATCCTCGATTATATGATTTCTCTTTTTGTGGATTGAATATATAATCTTTTGTTTTTGTATATACTAAAATATTATCGTGCTTTCTTGAAAAATGTTTTTTACTTGAACCACCAGATTTGTATGACCAAATTATTTCGTTTAAGAAAAATTCACTTCCGAATATATAATCCATTATTATCTTTATATAATGAACTGTTCGAAAATCAATATGTACATAAATACTACCCCTATCAGACAACAATTCTCTCATAAGAAATAATCGTATAGTTATCATTTCTAAGTATTCTTTAAATCCATTTTTATAAATATCTGAATAAGCTTTATATTGGATTACTTTTTTCTCTCCTAAATAATCTATCTCCATCTGTTTACTATAGCTTGCATTTGTATAAAAAGGAGGGTCGATGTAAATTAAGTCAATCTTCCCTTTATATCCATTGTTTAATAAATCTAAAATTGCATTTATATTATCGCCATAGTAAAGGATATTGTCAAGTTTTTCTGTATTTTCGCTTCTCTGAACTATTTCTTCAGAGTATAAAATACTTTCTCTTATTAACAATTTCTTTGCTTTCAATTCACAATCTTTTACGATATCTGCTAATTCAAATAAAATACTCATATTACCACCTTGTATTATATATTGTTCCAATTTATTTTCTTATTTAGTAAATCAATAAACTTCACTAAATAGTCAATATGCAATTGGGAAAATCTATTCTTCTCAGGACTATCTATATCTAATACACCAATTTTTATTTCATCCTTAATTATTGGGATTACTAACTCAGAATTTGATGCCGAATCACAAGCAATATGATTTGGGAACTCATGAACATCTGGAACTAATTGTATCTGGCTTGTTTCTATTGCTGTACCACAAACACCACTGCCAATTTTTATTCTGTTACATGCAGGTAAACCTTGAAATGGTCCTAATACAAGTTCATCACCCCTAAGGAAATAAAACCCTACCCAATTAATTCTATTTACAAATGCATTTATGATTGCAGCTGAGTTTGATATATTAGCCAAATCATCATCTTCTGAATCTAATTGACCATTTAGAAATACATTCATAAACTTCAACTTTTCTTCTTCGCTCATATTATTAATTGATTCATTATTAAACATAACTTACCCCCTATTTGGACTAACAAAGTTTGCAGCAGTTTTCGATAAATTATTAGTTTATCTATTATATATGAAAACCTTGTATAAATGCGATAAATTCAAGCATTCCCAGCTATTAATAGTATAATATAAGTATACTTAATTTGCAATATTCTTAAAATATTGGGTATTAGTACCACATATTTCATATAATTAGAAATAAATGTCGATAAAAAGATCTTATAATCGGGAGGTAACATATGGACAGATTAAAGGATTTGACATTATTAAAAAAAGATAAATACTTTGCTTTGGGTTGGAAATTTGTAATTCTATGTCTAATTATTTTGGTAGGCTTGTTTGTTTATGTAACAGGTGGAACAACCTCATTTGTTCACTTGATGTATATACCCATTTTTTAACTGTTGCCATTTTTGGTTTTAAAGCTAGCATTGTTACCTCAGTTATTGGTGGTCTTGTTTTAGGCCCTTTTATGCCTCTTCATGTTTCAAGTGGAATAATGCAAGAAACAAGATCTTGGGTGTTTAGCATTATAATGTTCCTAATCATTGCATTTTTTGTAGACATACTCTATAAAGATATCAAAAGGTATTATGAAATGAAAAAGAATATCGCTTTTCAAGATGTAATAACAGGATATCCCAATGCTAATAAATTTAAGGAAGATGCTAATTATATAATTAAAAACCATGATTGTATTTTGTCATTTGAATTATTTGAATTTGTAAATAAAGATATGATAAACCAATATCTAAATTACAATACTGCACAAGCTGCTTTTATGAATCTAATTGATATAGCAAGTAGTGTTTTTAGTGATTGTGAATTATATTCAGTTGCCCCTAACCAATTTTCATTTATTGTTAAAGATAAAGATCACTTAGAAACTTGTGAAATTGCCAGTGTATTTACAGAAATGTTAAACCAACCTATATATGTAAATACTCTCCCTATATCTGTTATCGTTAAAGGAAGTATAGTTTCATCCCCTAGCCCCCCTATGAGTTGTCATAGGGATATTATATATTTCCTCTAGAGGAATTTTCAATTAGAATTTGGGGTACTTTTAGCTTATCATAAACAGTTGAAGTATTAGATGATATTGGTTGTGATATTATTCAGGGGTATTACTTTGGCAAACCAGTTCCACTAAATGATATTATATGCTTTATGGAGCAAACAGATAAGGATTTTAGTAATAGCAAATCCTAATAATAACTACACAGTCTGACAACAGACTGTGTAGTTATTATTTAGGAATTCATATCTATATGGCAATAACCGCTTGGGTTTTTCTTTAAATAATCTTGATGATATCCTTCTGCCTCATAAAAACTAGATAATACTTCTATTTCAGTAACTATAGGCTTACTATATTTTGATTGTTCTTCTTCAGTTACCTTTTTTATTGTACCTAAATCTATTTCATCAACGTAGTATATTCCAGTTCTATATTGACTGCCAGTATCCCCGCCTTGCCTATTTAATAGAGTTGGGTCTATTATTAAATAGAATTTTTCAAGTAAAGTCTTCAGAGATATTTCATTTTCATCAAATTTAATATAGACTGTCTCTGCATGACCAGTGGTTCCTGTACAGACTTGTTCATATGAAGGCCTTACTGTACTCCCATTTGCATATCCTACTTGAGTATCTTCAACCCCATCTATTCTAGAAAAATACTCTTCAACTCCCCAAAAGCATCCTCCTGCCAAATATATCTCTTTCATAAAACAAAAGCTCCTCCTACTCTCTATCTATTAATAATAAAAACTCTGTGCTACTTAAATTTGTTTTCTCATTATTTGCATCAATATCTCCATTTATGCTATTAAAAATAATTCTAATATTAATATTATCTTTTTCAATATCAAAAGTCATATCTTCAATATTTTCTATAGTTTTATAATGAACTTTATCGATTGAGTTCTTATGAACCTTTTCTGCTAATTCTATAATGTCTACTGATATAAGTTCATTATTAGCCTCTGAAATACTTAAAATATAATTGTCAGGGTCTATACTTATTTCCATCTCATCTATAGGAATAAGTTCATTTCTCCATGATGACATATTTACAGAGTATTCATATTCTCTTATATCAATAACTACATCATACAAATCAATATAATAACTGAAATAATTCATATCATCTGTGCCTATACTTAATGGATTATATTCAAATCCTAATAACTCTTTTGTATCATCAAGCTTAAAATCATCTGTAAACACTTTTATATCATCCAAATCATGATTGGAATAAAAGTAGTCTATTATATTGCTTATTTCATATTGTATTTCTTTATCTACATTTTGATTTTTAACAATATTGCCATTAACAAGCATAGTATTTTTTGCTAAAATACTTTCTAATCTTTTATTTTGACTCATTATAGATATATTATAGCTATTAATAGGTCCATATATAGATAAAAGTACAAATACTGACAAAGATATAGGTATTATTGTATTCTTTAAAGGTTTCTTTACCGAAAAGTACACCATTGTGAAAAATACCCATATTCCTAGTAATACAACATAATAACGGTTCTCAGTAATTCCATATTGATTTATACGCTGTCCTATAGAGGCAAACATCATTAGCAATATTGGTAATATAAACTTTGGGAAAAAGAATTTAAATCCCTTAGCTAATTTATTTTCTTCTAATATTGGAGTTAATAAGAATATTACTCCTACACTGATTGCTGAATACCATAATACTAAATGTGATACTAAACCTTTTGGCCATTCCCAAGTTACTAATATTTTTATAAAATACGCATACAAAATAATAGTATATACAGAAATTAGCGGAATTACTATATAGAGCAATAATACCTTTAGTGATTTTGAGTATTCATAGGATTCAAAGTTCTCATCTTTTACAGGAACTTTTGATAAAAACAAAGAAATACCAAATACAAATACAACAAGTATCCAAATATATAGGTAAATATTATTAATAAAATTAACCTCAAATAAATTCTCAATGGTAAAAAGTATTGCTGCTAGTCCAATATACAATACTGCAGCATATAAAACTGTAATAAATACACCTGAAAATACCTTTATTACGAAAGCTTCGTAGTTTTCATCGTATTTTATTTTAAGTGCGTAAAAGCATACTATTATAAATAACAGCATAGTACCCATATATCTAGTCATTTCTACCATATCAAATTCTGGTATAAGAAAATTATAATAAAGTATTAAAAAAACCCCACCTATAGCATATCCAATATTCTCAACCTTTTTAGAAAATCTTTCGCCTAATAAGCTTATGAACATAGACATTGGTATTCCTAACCCTATTACCATATTCAATCTTGTTAAATTATCCCTTGTATCAGAATGTAATTCAGGAGATGTTTCTATAGTATATATTAACAATACTGCTAACAAAGTTGATAATATTATTGAAATAGGAAATCTCTCAAAACTTTTTTTAATATTAACCAAGGTCGATTTTATGATTCCTACAATTTTCATTTTTTGTCCCTCCTTAAGTTAGGATATTTATACCCATATTATCAAAAAAACAAGCAAGGCTAAGCCTTACTTATATACTACGCAATATTTCATTATTTTATTATGTAACTCTGTCTTTAAAACCAACCAATCATTATATGATTGAACTCTATCTAGAACTTTTCTTATAGTATTATTTAATGATTCTAGTTTACACAAGTCAATCAACTCTATATCAGTAGTTCTATTAAATAACTCTAAAATAAACTCCCTTATATATAACATTATCTCTTTTTTATATGAGCTTTCCAGATCTTTACTATTTAACTCCTTCTCTATACCATCACAAAATCTAACTCTTAAGAAATGTATTAGTTCTTCAAAATTCTCTGCATTATTTCCTTCTTCAATTTCAAACAGTATTTTAAAGAACAAGTTCCATTTAAAGTCTTTGTTTATTACATTTAATAAAATGTTCCCTAATCTTCTCTCAAAGTCATCTTCTATATAAATTTCTCTTTCAAATTCTATATAATTATCAAGTGTTATCTCATTATTACTAATTTCATTAATCCTGTTTAGTACTCTAATAAAGTTATCACCATAATTATCATTATTGTAAGAATCTTCTTCTTTAGAAAATACGTACTCTACAATAACATCTGTTGATTTTTTAAAATCAACAACGAAACCAAGTTCTTGTCTTACCTTAATTATATAAATATCATGAATTATTTTAGACATTAAGGCTTTGAATTGATTCTTGTCGTTATCTGGATTACTGGAATCCACTTTGTTCAAATGGTTATATATTAACATTAATTGCCTATCAATCATAGCAAGACTTTCTTTAATCGATGACATTATATCTTTGAAAAAGTCTTCAGTTAGGACATAATTAAAGTTCTTATACAAGACCCTATGATCTATATCACCCCAGAAAACGTTTACCATGGATTTAATCTGAAGTTCGAAATTAACTGTAACATCATCTTTTAT
Organism: Tissierellia bacterium; assembly: GCA_028708575.1. Taxonomy (GTDB): domain Bacteria; phylum Bacillota; class Clostridia; order Tissierellales; family Tissierellaceae; genus UBA3583. Next base: position 9,692 of record JAQVYQ010000020.1, on the reverse strand, counting down.
ATACTTCCCATCCAATTTATATATTTCAAAACCATTCTTTTGAATTTGTGGTTGTTTATCATCCAGTTTTAGCAATATACTTGAATTAAGGGGGTTTGAATAATAGCCCCCTTCTTCTTCTATATTAAATAAATCAAATATATCTTTATATATTCTATCTTCATCTAGAATAAATCTACATTCAATTCTAAATCCAATTAAATCTGACAAGTTTTCGATTAATTCATCTGGAGAATTGTATACAAGATATAAATTATGTCTCAGTATCTTTTCTCTTAAACTATCAGATGACTTAATTCTATAATTTACATTTAAAAAGTGATCATTAATAAATAGACTGTCAGTAAAAAAGCTTTCAAGAGACTCAGCTACCTTATTTAAGGCGTCCTTATTTTCATCCACTATCTGTAATGTCCTATCAATATAATCAAAAAGTTCAAGTTTCATTTCTAAATTTTATCCCCCCACTCATACTGATAACATCATATCATACAAATGTGAATATTTTATGAAATTTAGAATATTTCAACATCATATACATTCATTAATTCCTTAACCTTGTTTAAATATAAATCTTGTTGTTTTGTTTTTACAACTCGATCATTCACTTGTTCTTTTACTTCATTAAAGCTACTAATTTTAGCTGGATTCTTTCCTGTAAGTTTAATAATGTGATATCCAAATTGTGTTTTCACTGGATCAGAAATCTCCCCGACTTTCATGCTAAAAGCTGCATCTTCAAATTCTTTTACCATTTGTCCCTTTGTAAACTCTCCTAATGCACCACCTGATTCCTTAGAAGGGCATGTTGAGTACTTCTTGGCAGCGTCTTCAAAACTTAGTCCTTCTTCTAACTCAGCCAATATTTCTTTGCTATTTTCATCGCTTTCAACAAGAATATGACTAGCAGTTACTGTCTCTTGACTATTAAAGCTATTTATATTCTTATTATAATAGTCTTGTAATTCCTCATCTGTAGCACTTACACCTGAAATCAACTTAGTAATAGCATAATCCTTAAGTAGATTTTCCTTAGTAATTTCCAATATTTTTTTAAATTCCTCATCATTTTCTAAATTCAATTTTACTGCGTCAAGATAAAACAATTCTTGGTTTACCATTTCATTTATAACTCTTTTTATTCCTTCCGGAGATTGAAATTGCATAGCCAATTGAGGACCAATATCATTTAAAAATTTTGCTACATCTCCTTTTGAAATCTCTTTACCATTAACAATTGCTACTAAATTATTATTTTCGCTCATAAATTTTCCTCGCTTTCAAATATTAATTATTTAATCCTTTTCAAGTGTATCATATACAATTAAAAAATAAAACCTCTTAGGGAATTCCCTAAGAGGTAAATTTCTGTTTGTTATTTATTATACTAAAACAATGTTTTCAGCTTGTAAACCTTTTTGTCCTTCAATTACATTGAACTCTACTTCCTGTCCTTCTTCTAAAGTTTTGAAACCTTCTTTTTGAATTTGTGAGAAATGAGCAAATACATCATTTCCTTCTTCAGTTGTAATAAATCCGAAACCTTTTTCTGCATTAAACCATTTTACTGTACCCTTCATAGCATATACCTCCAAAATTTATTTCTTTAATTCGTGTAATTCCCAACAATAAATTTCGTAACTATATGCTTGATGCCTAAACTAAAGTTTATTGTTTCTATTTATTACTACTGAATTAAAGCTATAAACTTATATTATCACTGTTTTACCTAGATTGCAAGTAAATTTACAAAGTTTTCAAATAATTTCGGACCATTTTGTGATTCTTTTTCCTTAAATTTTCAGTAAAAATTGGCCCAACAAAGTTTCCCGATTGTATATTTATATTTATTGTTAAATATGATACAATATTAGTATAAACATAAATATATTAATTACTAGGAGTGATGATATGAATCCAATGATTAAAAAATATGTAGATGATAATTTCATGACCGAAGAAGAAGGCCAATATATTGAAGATGCTATAATGAATAAAGAATCTATCGTTGTATCAGGACATAGATCATCTGGAGTTCGCCCTTTGTTTGCAAACTTAATGGCAGTTGCAAAGAAAAATTTTAACGGTGTTCAAGTTAAAAAGGCTGAGGATCTTGAAAAAGATGCAGAGTTTTATTTAATTCCAGCATCAGATGACTTAGAGTCAATGATTAGTGGAGCAATAGCTACTGGAGATTCTGCAATTGTTACTTTAAAAGAGCCTGAACATCCTATTTCACTAATTAAAATTTTAAAAACTAATTTTAAACAAGGTAAAGGTGGAATTAACAAAAAAATCCACACCTTAGAATGTAGAAAAGAAAACGACATACCATTTTTAGACAAAATTACTGAAATGCATATAGATGAAAATGGAAAAGTAGTAAAAACTGACTTTCAAAAATAAGAAACTTGATTATTATATATATTAATAAAGAAGTAGCAATATATGTAGATGTTTTGCATATATTGCTACTTCTTTATTTCTTCATCCATTTAGTTTTCCCAAGTGCATTAACTTCTTCTCCATTGGATATTTTATGAAGAAAAGTATTTTCTTCTTCAATTTTTGTATAAGAAGAACATATTAGTTCACCATATTTTATTTGTTTTTTGTACATAATTTCAAGCTCAGATAGTAAATTATTTTCATCTATTTCTAGAGGTATAGGTTCGACTATCCAACCTAAATATTTCACATTATTTACATGATTATTACAATCTATATCTGATTTTCTAACATGGAAATCCTCTGCATTTTCCATATCAGTATCAAAGTCAGCTCTAAAATCATAAAAGTCATCAAAATGTTTTTCTGATATAGAACCATATATTTCTATCATATCTTGAGGAACTCTCTTTGGCCTTTTCTTTAATGTATCCACTAAAACCCATTGAGTGGATGCTTTTATAATCTTTTCTCCGCTTTCATTATAAACAGCAAACTCTCTTAAAGCATAAAATCTATCGATAGAAGAGCACCAAGTTTCTACTTTAATTCTTTCTTGTGCCTTAGGATATTTTAAAAACTTAAGTCTCCACCTATTTAGCATCCATGCTTGATTATTATTAAGTAACTCTACTATACCTACGCCCAAAAAATCGCTCTGCAAAGTAGAAACCTCAGCCATATAGGCTAATATAGATGCAGGCCTTACTAATCCAGTTTTATTACACTCGTAATATGGTATTACAAATTCCCTACTGTATTTTGCCATAAATACACCCCCATAAAAGATATTATACCATAGGATTTAGACAATACTACTAAAGGTTTCTATCCTTTGTATTATTTGTTATGTATTTAAATAGCTTCATTTTAATTGATAAAATTATTTTTGATTTAACTTACAAGTGATGTATAATAAACTTTGGGCAAAGCAAAATTTAGAATCGAGGGAAATAATGTTTATAGAAGTACAATATAAAGATATAGATACAAATAAGATTCATGGAAGTTATATATTAATAGATTTAAGAAGTCCAGGGGAATTTGAGTCTGAAACTATTCCTGGGTCTGTAAACATTCCAATATTTAATAATGAAGAAAGAAAAGTAGTAGGAACTACGTATATTCAAGAAAGCATTGAAACTGCAAAAAAGTTAGGATTAGATATAGCTTCAAAGAAATTGCCGCAAATATATGAAAAAGTATCCACATTGGATAAACAATATGATAATTTGATTTTCTTCTGTGCTAAAGGAGGATTTAGAAGCAATTCAATTTCTTCTTTATTTCGCTCCATTGGAATAAATGCCATTAAACTTGAGGGTGGATATAAGGCCTATAGAAGATATATAAATGAAAATCTACCTATATTATTTGATAAGGTCAAATTTGTTGTTCTATATGGAAATACCGGCTCAGGTAAAACTGAGATCTTGTATCATCTTGAGAACATGGAAATAGATGTGTTGAATTTAGAAAAGTGTGCAAATCATAGAGGCTCCTTACTTGGTAGTGTTGGTTTAAATACACCTAATAGTCAAAAAATGTTTGAAAGTCTGGTATTTGAAACACTTAGTAATAGAAAATCCAATATAATATTTACTGAAGGGGAAAGCAAAAGAATTGGTAGAATTGTTATGCCTGAGTACATGTTTAATAAAATTAAATCAGGCACCAACATAAGTATTAATACAAATATGGAAACAAGAATTGATAATATACTTAAGGACTATTTAAGTAACACTAATAATGAAGAATTGATTAAGGCTTTATCATTATTAAGAAGACACCTTGGAGACAGAAATATTGATAATTATATTGAGATGATCAATAATAAAGAATACAAAACTGTTGCCAAGGAGCTAATGGAAAAGTATTATGACCCTATGTATGAATTTAAGAATAGAATATATGTTAAGACTTTTGGCAATGAATCTTCAAAGGAAACAGCTGAAAAAATTATGCAACTATTTATACCACAACACAGGGAGTAATTATAAAGTTTTAACAACCAACTAAATGGGAGAGCAGAGCTCTCCAATGAATTTTCTATTCTACAGAACGAATGGCTCCACATGCTATTCTTCTTCCAGAATTTCCTGCTGGCTGAGCTCTGTAATCATCTGGATTCTCGTGTATTAATACAGATCTTCCAATTATATCTCTAGGCCTAAATTTATTAGTGAAAAAGTTCATCATAGCATATCCATCATTGGAAAATAAAACTGGGAAGTCACCAACATGATTGCCATGTGGTTGATTAGTAGGATTATAGTGTCCTCCAGCTGAAGCAAATGGGTCGTTTGGGTCTGTTATTTCACATATGCCAGATTCGTGTATATGAAACCCAAAAGGTCCAACAGGTTGACTTGTGCCTGTTGCAGGTTCATATGGAGGTAACCCCCATATTTTAGCTGTAACTAATGTTCCAGCTGTTACTAGTTCAAAATACACTGTCCCATATATATTTGGATAAAGGTTTCCACCTCTTATATTTGCTATTGCATAAATACAATTATAATTATTCATAAAAAATCCCTCCTTACCACTATTTTATGCAGTAAGAAGGGATAGGTTATCAATACAGTTTTGCTACTATTTTGCTGGCATTACAAATACTTGTGAAGGATATATAAAGTTTGGATTAGAAATACTATCCTTATTAAGTTCAAATATTTCTGTATATCTAGCTCCACTATCAAGATACTTAGCAGCTATTTTCCACAAATTATCTCCTTTTACTACTGTATAAGTCCCAATTGCAGCTACAGGTTGTTCAGCAACTGGTTCTTCTGGGATTACAGTTTCTTCTTCTACTGGTTCTTCTGGGATTGCAGTTTCTTCTTCTACTGGTAACTCTTCAACTGATTCTTCAGGAACAACAACTTCAGAAACAATAGTAATTTGTCCTTTTGGCAAACCATATTTCTCTTCAGTAATTACTCCGTCAAGTACTTCTTGTGTATAGTTTACAAGTGCATCTTCTAAAGCAACATAAGTGTCATATTGTTCTAAGTCTTTAAATAGATAATAAGTATCTCCACCATCTGCAAGGAAATCATTAGTAGCTATTATATATGTCTTATCAAGTTCTACAGGTTCTCCAGCAACTTTTACATCTTTAATACGTGCTCCAGGATTTGCTGGTGCGTAGTATGTTGTTTCTGGGAATTGCTCTCCATTTTCATATGGAACACTTGTATCTATCGTAAATTCTATTGCAGATACTTGTGGGAATGCTCCAACCGACACAGGTGTACTAAATGTAGACGCTTCAAGTACTTCTATTAATTGTGCTCCTGTTATTTCAACAGTTGTTACGGTGTTGCCAAATGGAAATACTGTCTTCATATCTTTCATAGAAATATCCCCTGCTTGGATAGACTCTCTTATGCCACCACCATTAGTAATAGCTGCATCTACTCCACCACCAACAGCTTCATTTGCTGCCCAAAGTATAGCATCTGCTGAGAAATTTCCTAAATTAGTTTCCTGAGTTCTAACTCCAGGGTCTCTATTACCATCTAATAGAATTTCTGTAGTTGCAAAAACTTCTGAAAGTTGAGCATCGATTTCAGTATTTACTTCATTTACATAAGCGTTAACTTCTTCATTCACTTTATTATAATCAGCTGCAGAAATAAGTTTTGTTTCTATATTTTCTTCGTCCATTATAATAATTCCAACATGACTGTATTTTGTTCCTGCGGAAGTTAAAAATGCACCATTATATTCAGTGCCAGCTTCTATTACACTATGGCTATGACCATCGATTACTACATCTATGCCCTCAACATTATCTATAAGATCATAAGATGTATTAGGTCTACTACCTTCATCAATTCCTAAGTGAACTACTGATATAATGTAATCAGCTCCTAATTCTTTTAATTCTTCTACTTCATCTTGTGCAACCTTATACATTTCTTCATTAGCTTGGAAAGTTAATGATGCAACGTATTTAGGATTTGCCTTTGTTTGAGTTTCAGCTGTAGTTAATCCAAATATACCTATTTTACCAATTCCAGTTTCAAGAATAATACTGTTTCCAAATTCTGCTTTGCCTGTTTGCTTATTTAAAATATTAGCAGAAATTATTGGGAATTCTGCAAGTTCTTCAAGCTCTTTAAGATTTTCATATCCAAAGTCAAATTCATGATTTCCTGGAACCATTAAATCATATCCTGCTAGATTCATGAATTTAATAGCAGTTTGACCTTCACTCAAATTAACTAATGGAGCCCCTTGGATTGCATCTCCTGCTGAAAATAAAAACACTTCAGCGCCTGCAGCTTCGTAGTCTGCTACAATTTGAGCTACTCCTGATATTCCTATTGATTCACCTTCAACTGCTACTTCTCCACCATGGGTATCATTTGTATGAACAATTATAAGCTTTCCTGTTAAATCTTCGGCTATTGCAAGCTCATCGGCTGATACAGGTAGAGAAAACAATCCAATTACTAGTACAAATGCTAAGAGTAAAGACATAATTTTCTTTACATCTCTGTTAGTTGAATAACTTTCTTTCCTCATCTTTAACCTCCTAAATATAGTTTTTTTACACTTAAAATATCTTAAGTGCTTAATAATACAATTATTATTGATTCCTATTATACCATAATATAGAAGTATTCTTGTTTGAATTTAATGAATATATTAAATATTTGTAAAATAATTAATATATAAAAGAGTATCGTCTCAAAATTTATAAGACAATACCCCTTCCATTAGCTTATCTATTTATCATTCTATACATTCATTTTTTAAAATAACTGTTTGAACGGCGGCTATCATAATAGGCCAATCGCCGTTTTTACACTTTGGACAAGTTCCATTTTTAGTTGATCAATGGACAGATATAGCCGACAATATCCTGTTAATTTTTCCTAACAAGCTCAAAATATGTTCCACCACCGTATATGATTAACGTATTATCATCTTTAATGAAAAAGGTACTAACACTACCATTTGAATCTGAAACATTAATTTCTGAAATGCTATCTGCTTCTATGCCTAAATTATCAAATGGAATTCGATAATTTTCTACAAAATCACTTTCTGAAATAACAGTTTCAGTATAAATAGGATTCATAGCCAACTTTTCAACGTCTGAGAGTTGATCTCCAAAATAACTCGCTTCATCAGCTGTAAATCTTAAATTTTCCCCAAATAAGCTTTCTGCATCCTCAACACTATAGGTACCTATTCCATAAGCTTGCACCTGATTAATAATCCACTCACCGTAGTAGGTTTCCTCAGTTTGCCCTACAGGTTCCATAATATTTTGTTTAGGTTCTGTAGATATACCATCACTATTTGAATCATCATTAGTTTCTTGACTGCACCCAGTTAAACCTATTAAACTGACAAAAACAACTAATATTATTGATGTTAATATACTTCTTTTACTTCTTTTAAATTCATTTGTCATAAAATTCTCCTTTTTTAATTAGATTTATTTTTTACTTCAAAGAAATACAGAATTGGAACAGATTATACTCGCCTGATATCTTTAAACAGACAAATTGCTACAATTATTAACAGGATATCCATAATACCTTTCCTGGCGGTAATAAAAACAGGGTACTGTCCCTAAAATTATTAAGTAACAGTACCCCTTACTTTATTTTATTCTAAATCATTCAAAACTTTTTTATCTAAAAATTTTCCAACCAAAACAACTGTTTTTAATCCTTACTTCAATTGGTCTCGGTTGATTATAGCCGCCTGAGATGCTGCTATCAAAATAGACCAATCGTACTTTTTTCACATTATAGAACACTTCGTGTGATTCATGAATTGTATGGTTGTTTTGATTAATAATGATGTCTTCTTTCACGAGCTAGATGATATTGAAGAAATTTATATGATGCTAATATACGTCGTGTATGATTTGTTTTTTAGTCTGTTACTCTTCTACCATATAGTCCTTTTGAATTAGCCTTGTGGTTATACATAGCATAATCAGCTTTAGAAAATATAGAATAAATACTTTCATTCTCGCTTTTTCTATAAAAATCATATCCATATGCCATTTCAATTTTAATAGTACGTTCTTTATTTATTTCAGTTAGTAGCTCCTCTAATTTAATTAGTGCAGCATCCACTAGCTCTTTTGTTGTTTCCTTGCATATTACACAAAATTCATCGCCGCCAATCCTAAATGCATCTCCTATACTTATAAAACTTTTCTGTATTATTTTAGCAGCATTAATGATAACCTCATCTCCTTCTTTATGCCCGTACTTGTCGTTAATCCTTTTTAAATAATTGATATCTAGTACAACAATTGCTGCATTTTTAGAAATTTTAATATATTTCTCCATTTCTTTTTCAAATGCTAGTCGGTTTTTAATTCCAGTTTGAGCATCATATCTAAATTGTAGCTCTCTTAATAGTATATAATATAGCACTAAAGATATTGCCATGTTTCCCCATATTAATAATATATCCTTAAATGTAATTTGAAGAATAGCTCCTATCATCGGTAAAAAAAATATTAAAATTGTAAACTTATTATTTTCATTTTTATTATAAAAAATACTTTTTTTGACGTCCATCAATAGTCTAATAAAATAAAACACACTAATTATCATAGGTATTAAAAATAAATTTCCCCTATAATATTGATTTCTGTCATCAACAAAAAATATCCATCCTGTCCAATAGCTAATAATACACATAATGGCATTAATATATAAGGGTATTGCATGAAATCTATTTTTCAATCCATTCTTTTCGTAATTATTACAATTCGATAAGATAAAAGGTACTACAGGGCACAAGGCAAAACCTAAGACGTTAGCTATACGATGGGGTATCACAAGATTGGTATTGTTAGAAAGACCTATTAAAACAGTTAATATTTCCAAAACTAATAAAACTATAGTTAACACTGACATAAATATGTAAATTTTATTATTATATTTATTTCCAATTGGGTTTCTGTTGGCTAGCCATATTATTATACAGAGAAAAATCATTGCATAAATATCTGTACATATTGATGCTGTAATGGTCATTTTTACACCTCATGTTTAAGTATCTTTCCAATATTTTCTTTTACTTCATTATTATATATTTGATTAATTCGATTTACAACATTTTTTTGTATTAAGCGTTGATGATCCAAAATAATACATCATCAAACAAAACAAGACATGGTCACCCCATGTCTTGTTTGTACTTATCTATTTATCATTTTGAACTGTTTCTTTTTCCTTTAATACTGCCTGTGCTGC
>JAQVYQ010000073.1 GCA_028708575.1 Tissierellia bacterium | reverse complement strand
TGCGTTCTTTCCACAGGATTTCCTGAACTTTCTCCTGAAGTATCACCAATTTGTTCTTCATTCCCAACCCTTTTCCCAAGACAAATTGATGATAATAGTGATGAAGGCTCAGAAGGTGACTCAGATTGTCGCAGACCAAAATTTAGACTTGGTGCAAATAGATTTGAAGATGAAGAAGAATAATAGGTGCATTTGCACCTATTATTCTTCTTTCTTTATAATATCTTTCAAATTGTCAATATCTATAGTTATTGCATTTAAATCATGTTTATCTAAAGCAGAAGTAAATTTTAAACCTGAAGCAGTAACTATATTTACAACTATATCATCCTCTAAGAGATACTTTTCTTCTTTAAGTTTAATAAGAGCAGCTAAAGATGTAACAGATGCAGGTTGACCAAATATGCCTTCTTCTGCCAGAAGCTTTTGTGCATTTATAATCTCATCATCATCTACATCAACAGCTATACCGCCATTTTTTTTAATCATTCTAAGAACTTGATTGCCACTAGGTGGATATGGATTCTCAATTGCATGAGCTATCGTATGTGGATTACTAAATCTTTCGATTTTCTCCCTCCCATTTTTAAAGGCAGTAGCTATAGGTGCACAACCTGCAGCCTGTACAGCAATGATCTTAGGAGCTTTTTCTGTCAACCCACAAGCTTTTAATTCTCTAAATCCTTTTTCAATTCCTCTTATATCTCCTCCAGCACTAGTAGGTACAATAACATAATCAGGAATGTTATGATTTAATTGTTCAAAAATTTCAAATGCAATTGTTTTATAGCCTTCAACTCTAAATGGTGAGTCAGAATTAATAAAATAGAATCCATTTTCATACCCAAGTTTAATACTTTCTAAATAAAGCTTTCCATAATCTCCTCTTACCTTGACTAATTTTGACCCATATACTGCTATTGGTTTTAATTTTTCATCAGCAATTTCTTCTTTTACTAATATTATAGTATCTATTTTAGCCTTTGCTCCATAAGCAGATACTGAAGCAGCCATGTTTCCAGTGGATACAGTTCCTATTCCCTTAAATCCTAAATTAATAGCTCTTGTAACTCCTGTTATAGTACCTCTATCCTTAAAAGACCAAGTTGGATTCTCACCTTCATTCTTAAAATAAACCCCTTTAATACCTATTTTATTTGTAAGGAAGTTTGATTTTATTAGTGATGTAAAACCTTCACCTAATGAAATATCTACATTATTGTCTAAATAGGGATAGAATTCTGAATATCTTCCCAATATATTTTGCTCTAAAACATTGCCTTCATTAATTTTTGCATTTGTCACTAATTCTAATTCAAGAGGTTCATCACATTTTGTACATCTAAATGTTTTTGTCTCTTGTTCATAAACCTCATCACAATTTGTACATATTAACTTAGCATCCATTTGCATACCTCCATCTACTTTTTTAAAGTAATCTACATATAGAATATACCATTATTCAAATTTATAAAAGCTTTTTCCTTGTTCAATAAAAGATAATGATATATTATAGAATAAGGTGATTAGCATGAAAGATTTATTGGACACTTTTAATAAGGAGCTTAACTATAATAAATATTTTAATCAAGATATTGTATGTTTTCTAGATATTGAGACAACTGGTTTTAGTCGTAAGAAGAATTTTATTTATCTAATAGGTATTCAATATTATAGTCAATCTACAAAAAACTGGTCCATAAGACAATTATTTGCTGAAAATATAAATGAAGAAAAGGATATTTTATTAGAGTTTATAAAATTAATATCTAATTATAAAAAAATAATTACTTATAATGGTGACAGATTTGATATCCCATTTATAAATAGCAGATTGTTATTATTGGGGATACCCTATCTTATTAATAAAGACTTATCACTAGATATATATAAAGTTGTTAAAGAAAACAATATCTTCTTAAGCCTCAACAGTCTTAAATTGAAATCGTTGGAGGAGTCTTTAGGATTGTATAGAGAAGACTTATACAGTGGTAAAGATTGTATCAATTTTTATTATGATTATATAAAATCCCATAATGATGATTCTTTTAATAAGATTATTCAGCATAATTATGAAGATTTATATTATATGATTGATATACTGAAAATATTTGATATTATTAAAGAAATAAAGTCATTTAGCTTTAATTACAATGAAATAATTTTCAGTATCACTATTAATTCAATTGAATTAAGTGGTGAACAACTAATGGTTTTAGGACAATTATCTGATTCATTAGATAATGAAATCATACATTATGATAAAGACTTTAATTTTTCATTAAAAAAAACTAGAAAATTTAAATTTTCTATTGATTGTTCATTAGGTTTAGTGTCCCATACCGAAAAAGCTTATTATATAGATAAAAATAATTTAGTATTACCAATAGACATTCCTGATAATACTAAATATAATTTGTCAAATAGATTCTTATTGCTAAAGGTAGAGAAAACTTTTTGCATTGAAAATATCAAAAACTTGACTAGAGCAATACTTAATCAAACTTTAAAGCAATACTAATATGACCATTTTCCACACTTGTCACCATATCTGGCAAGTGTTTTTTCATTTTCTTTTATTTCTAAAATCTCACATAAATTAGAACATCCTTCGCATTCAAAGCCATTTACATTATAGTCTTTCTTATATATATCTAGACCATTGAAATTTGTGTATCCCTGACTCTTTGCTTTTTCTTTACCAATAATCGCAGCACCTATTGCCCCCATAACGTCAAAATTAGGTGGTATAATTATTTCTTCACCTAATTCATCTTCAAAGGCTTTTGTAATTCCTTTATTAGCAGCGACTCCCCCTTGAAACATAATTGGAGATTTTATGTCTTTACCATTACCAATATTACTAAGATAATTACGCGTTAAAGCTTGACACAGACCTTTAATTATATCTTCTTGATTATGTCCTAGTTGTTGCTTGTGAATCATATCAGACTCTGCAAATACTGCACACCTACCTGCAATCCTTACAGCATTATTTGATTTTAAAGCTAAATCGCCAAAATCACTTATTTCAATGCCTAGTCTTATTGCTTGCCTATCTAAAAAGGAGCCCGTACCTGCAGCACAAACTGTATTCATAGCAAAATCTACTACAATACCATCTCTCAATATAATAATTTTTGAATCCTGACCACCAATTTCCATAATCGTTTTTATATCTGGTCTATAAGTTAATGATGCTATGGCATGAGAAGTTATCTCGTTTTTTACTTCATCAGCTCCTATAATTATGGAGGCTAAATATCTTCCACTACCTGTGGTTCCAACTCCTTGAATTGTATCATCTCCATATTTTTCTGCTACTTCTTCAATAACTACTTTAATCATATCTATAGGTTTCCCTTGAGTTCTAATATATTTTTTATATGCTAAATGATTATTATCATCAATTAAAACAACATTTGTACTTACAGACCCTACATCTATTCCTAGATAATACCTATCCAATCTCTATTATTCTCCCTTCTTTTCTTTTGGAAATTAAATCTACAAATGCTTCTATCCTTGTCATAAATCCTGCTTCACCTGTCATCTCATCAACAACTAATGTCATAATAGGAAAGTTTAAATCTAAAGATACACTTTTTAATACGCTCTTTGCCACAATTTCAGGCATACAATTAAGAGGAAGTATTTGGATTACCCCATCATATCCCATATTATTATAATAAATTGCACTACCAACAGTTTCTCTACCATGTCCGCCTACTGAATCTTTCATATAAGGTTTGGCAAGCTTGAATTTTTTATTCTCATATTTAGATCCTAATGGATATGATAATACATGGTGATTGAACCATTTAGTTGGAGTAAGAGATTTATCTACTAATACATTAAGTTCTCCTAATTTTCTCTCTATCTCTAAATTTACAAATGGTTCTATAATTGTGTATATCTCACCAATAATCCCTATTTTTAAAGGACGTATGTTTTTATCAAGTTTTACAGCTCTTAATTCACCTGATGTTCTATTAATTAAACCTAAAAGCTGATTAGCACCATAAGAAGATTGGACATTTTCATAAAATTCTTCCATAATATTGTTAACTTGCTTTTTATCAATTGCATATGCTCTTATATCATTTGATAATTGTGATAAATCATCTGTATTTTTGATTAATTCTAAAGATAATTTTATAGACTTAGATACCTTTATGGCTGAAGTCGTCCCAAGAAATCTACCTAAGCTATTTTTGAAATCAACTATATCTTCTTTAATAGCGTCTAAAACGATAAAATCTATATCATATCCTAAATCATCAAGGATCTGTTTATGCATCAAAGGATATAAACCAAATCTACATGGTCCACAACTTCCAACCGTAAATATTGTATCTGCTCCATTTTCTATGCCTTCAATATAATTTCCAGTAAATAATTTGAACGGTAGGCAAATTTGATCAGGTGAATTTTTGATTCCAATTTCTAATGTTTTTCTGCTATTGATTGGTGGTAATACCACTTCCTGATCTAACTCCTCTAAAAAGGCTTTTCCTGCTATATAAACATTACCTAAGTGTGGAAAAGTTATTTTCACTTTCTGACCTCCATTTCATCATATCTAAAAAGGCTTCAATTCTTGTATTGAACCCTGCTTCACCAGTCTGTTCATCAAATATCATTGACATAAATGGTATATTATTACAATGTGATTTTTGTTCGACTAGATATATTAAAACTGAGTCTAGGCCACAACCAAATGCACTTATATAAATAATCCCATCTACTTTATAATTCTCAATTTGTGAATAAGCAGCTCCAACTATTTTACGACCTTGAGTCCAGAAAATTCTTTTCATATTATTATTTGAATATAATCTATATTCTATCTCATCAACATCATTTACTGTAATTACGTCAATACCTTTGTCATATAACTTATCTAAGATTTCCATGTTTAAGAAATTATCATAAATATTATAAGGATGACCAAGAACCAAAATTTTTATCCTATCACTCCTTGTAATCTTATTATCCATGAAAGGAATGATTTCTTTCCTAATCCATTCATCTTGCTTGTTGAAAGAGTTTATTGCATATCTATATGCCTCTTTAATCTCCTTTTTATTCTTTTTAAGATCCCTACCTACAGAATACATTGTATCTTTAAAATCATCTATATCATTTATTGTAATTTTAGGGCTTATTAAAATAGGTAAGTTATCTACACTATTGTTTATCATATCTACTATACCTAAATGTTTTGGACAATTATATTCTCTTTTATGTAGTCTTACATATTTAGGTATAAAGATATAGTCTACTTTGTCTTTAAGATATTCTACATGACCATGATATATTTTTATCGGTAAACAAGCTTCATCTACACAGCTTTTAATACCTAAATCTAATATATCTTTATTTGTCCTAATTGAAGTAACCACTTCAATATCAAGTTTCTTAAAAAACGATTCCCATAATAAATAATAATCATAATAAAATAATCCTCTGGGCATTCCAACCTTTATCATAACTTTCACCTCACTTATATAGCATTAGCAAAAAATATAAAAATAATCAAAAAAATATAAAGCTTCATAAAATGTATTAAACATTCAATGAAGCTTTATATTTTTCGATATTCATATGGTGGGCCTTCAGGGACTCGAACCCCGGACCTACCGGTTATGAGCCGGGCGCTCTAACCAACTGAGCTAAAGGCCCATATTAATTATTCGCCATTTGAAATGAATGTGAATTTTTAATATGGTGGACCTGGGTGGACTCGAACCACCGACCTCACGCTTATCAGGCGTGCGCTCTAACCAGCTGAGCTACAGGTCCATGTCTTAATACTTAATTCATGATTATTTTAACCTATTTCTTGAATCAAAACCTAAAATTCAATGGCTCGTCTTAGAATTTTAGGTCCATAATTGTGCATTTCTAAAATGGTGGGCACAACAGGGCTCGAACCTGTGACCCCCTGCTTGTAAGGCAGGTGCTCTCCCAACTGAGCTATGCGCCC
Organism: Tissierellia bacterium; assembly: GCA_028708575.1. Lineage (GTDB taxonomy): Bacteria > Bacillota > Clostridia > Tissierellales > Tissierellaceae > UBA3583. Next base: position 1,624 of record JAQVYQ010000073.1, on the reverse strand, counting down.
AAATTAAATGGCTATTATCTTCTTTACCTTTTTCTACTGCATATATGTTATGCACAAAGCGACGTACGCAAAACAGAAATTCACTGTTTTGGTCCCCTGCTTTTCCCAACTGAGCTATGCGCCCATTGCTAATTGACATTTACTGTTCTATTGTTTATCATTATTGCTATGTATTAATACCTTATAAATCTATTATTATGGCAGGGGTGGCAGGATTTGAACCCACGACATACGGTTTTGGAGACCGTCGTTCTGCCACTGAACTACACCCCTATATGTCCAAAATCCTTAGTACATTAATCTACATCTTGCTTTGACATAAATTTAAAAAATCTTGCACTAAATAATGCATTTTATATTGGCTTAAATATAATGGTGCCCGAAGCCGGAATCGAACCAGCGACACGTAGATTTTCAGTCTACTGCTCTACCGACTGAGCTATTCGGGCATGGTGGGCCTTCAGGGACTCGAACCCCGGACCTACCGGTTATGAGCCGGGCGCTCTAACCAACTGAGCTAAAGGCCCAAGTGTACCATTGGCACACATGGCGGAGAAGGAGGGATTTGAACCCTCGCGCCCCGTAAAGGACCTACTCCCTTAGCAGGGGAGCCTCTTCAGCCGCTTGAGTACTTCTCCATGTGATTATGGCGGAGAGGGTGGGATTCGAACCCACGTGGGCTTACACCCTAACGGTTTTCAAGACCGCCCCGTTATGACCGCTTCGGTACCTCTCCATATTGTGGTGATCCATCCGCGACTCGAACGCGGGACACCCTGATTAAAAGTCAGGTGCTCTGCCGACTGAGCTAATGGATCATGTGTGGCTGGGGTGACAGGACTCGAACCTGTGGAATGCCAGAGTCAAAGTCTGGTGCCTTACCGACTTGGCTACACCCCAAAATTATTATGGTGCACCTAAGAGGATTCGAACCTCCGGCACACGGATTAGAAGTCCGTTGCTCTATCCTACTGAGCTATAGGTGCACATTTATTGTGTTAAGTTAATTTGGAGCGGGTGAAGGGGATCGAACCCTCGCAACCAGCTTGGAAGGCTGGGGCTCTACCACTGAGCTACACCCGCAATGTTTAAAATGGTGGAAGTGAGTGGATTCGAACCACTGAAAGCTTAGCTAACGGATTTACAGTCCGTCCCCTTTAGCCACTTGGGTACACTTCCTTGTTTTAGTTTATATTAAAAAAATGGAGCTGGTGAAAGGAATTGAACCCTCAACCTACTGATTACAAGTCAGTTGCTCTGCCAATTGAGCTACACCAGCATTTTATTTGGCGACCTGGAAGGGACTCGAACCCTCGACCTCCAGCGTGACAGGCTGGCATTCTAACCAACTGAACTACCAGGCCGCATATTATTTGCTATTCTTAATTCACCATACCGCAGTCCAACTAATCAAATTAATTACTTCTACGATTATGAAAACTTGGTGGGCACAACAGGGCTCGAACCTGTGACCCCCTGCTTGTAAGGCAGGTGCTCTCCCAACTGAGCTATGCGCCCAAATTAAACTTGGTGACCCCACCGGGATTCGAACCCGGGTTACCGCCGTGAAAGGGCGATGTCTTAACCGCTTGACCATGGGGCCATATATGTAGATTATTGTTGT
>JAQVYQ010000072.1 GCA_028708575.1 Tissierellia bacterium | reverse complement strand
ACCCTTGTTATTATTATTATTATTAAATTATAAAATTTTACTTTCTATGATTTTAGAGTAAATCACCTATTTTTTCCTCAACTTTTTCTACTATTTCATTTGATATAACAATATCTTCGCATTTATTTATATCTATATTCATAATTCTGTCTTCTTCAAGTTTACTTACATTTCTTCTTACTATTTCATAAGCTACAGATGTTCCTTCACCTAAACCTTTATCTCCTCTTATATCGATGCCTTGACAAGCAGTCATAATCTCCATAGCAAGAACTTTTCTAGAGTTTTCTAAAATTTCTTTTGCCTTCCTTGCAGCTATTGTACCCATTGATACATGATCTTCTTGATTAGCAGATGAAGGGATTGAATCAACACTTGCAGGATGGGCTAACACTTTGTTTTCTGATACTAATGCGGCAGCTGCATATTGTACTATCATAAATCCAGAATTTACTCCACCATTTTCTGTTAAGAAAGCTGGTAAACCATTACTTAAAGCTGGATTTACTAATCTTTCTAATCTTCTTTCCGAAATATTAGCAAGTTCTGATAATCCTATACCTAAGTAGTCAAATGGTAGAGCCATAGGTTCACCATGGAAATTACCACCAGATATTACCTGTTCTTCATCTGCAAATATTAATGGATTATCTGTTGCTGCATTCATTTCAATTTCAACTTTTTCTTTTACAAACTTAAAGCAGTCCTTAAAAGCGCCGTGAATTTGAGGTACACATCTTAAAGCATAGGCATCTTGAACTCTCAACTCACCTTGTCTACTTGTATTTCTACTTCCTTCAAGTATATTTAACAAATTCTTTGCTGAATTTATTTGTCCTTCTTGACCTCTTACTAGATGAACTTTTTCATCATAAGCATCAGTAATTCCATTTAAAGCTTCTGATGTTAATGCAGCTGCTATATCGGCAGTTTTACTTAAATTAAGTGCATCATAAATAGTATGTGCTCCTATTGAAGTCATTACTTGAGTTCCATTTATCAATGCTAAACCTTCTTTAGCAACTAATTTAACTGTTTCTATTCCTGCCTTATCCATAGCTTCTTTACCTGGCATCCTAACTCCCTCATAAATAGCTTCGCCTTCTCCAAGCATAACTAATACCATATGAGCTAGTGGTGCTAGGTCTCCACTAGAACCTAATGAACCTTTTTCAGGTACTATTGGATGGACCCTTCTATTTAACATTTCTATTAAAGTCTGTAAAGTCGATAATCTAATTCCAGAATAACCTTTTGCAAGTGCATTTGCTCTTAGCAACATAATGCCCCTTACAATATCTTCATCTAAAGGATCTCCAACTCCACAGGAATGACTAACAATTAAGTTTCTTTGTAAATCCTTAGTTTCATCTCCACTAATTGTCACATCGCTAAATTTACCAAAACCAGTTGTAATTCCATAAACAACTTTATTTTCATTAACATATCTATCTACAAGCTCTCTAGCTTTATTTACTTTCTTAATAGCTTCTTCGTTTAGCTTAACTTTTTTATTATTTCTTGTAACTTCAATAAATTGTTTTAATGTTAAGATGTTTCCATCAATAAAAATATGTTTCATTCTAATTCCTCCAATTTGTAGTTATATATTAAACATTCATTTAGATGGACATCTGTTCTTCAGATGTCCATCTAAATTAAATTTATTATAATATCATAGCTGCTATGATACCAAATATGATAAGTGGTATATTAAAGTGGATAAATGTTGGTACGCATGTGTTCCAAATATGATCATGTTGACCATCTGCATTTAATCCTGATGTTGGTCCTAATGTACTATCTGAAGCTGGTGATCCCGCATCTCCTAAAGCACCTGCTACTGCAACTAAAGAAGCAATAGCTAAAGGACTAAACCCTATTTCTAACCCTAACGGAACATAAATTGTTGCAATTATTGGCACTGTACCAAAAGAGGTTCCAATACCCATAGTTATTAATAATCCAATTAAAAGCATTATAAATGCAGCTATTACTTTGCTTCCGCCCATCATACCAGCAGCTGCTTCAACTAATGCCCCTACTCCACCAGTTTCTCTGATAACAGCTCCAAATCCTGATGCTACTAACATAACAAATGCTATGAATCCCATTAACCCAATACCACCGCTGATCATGTCGTCTAGATCTGATAGTTTAAATGAGCCAAATAAAATCATAACAATAAGTCCTAATAATGCTCCAAGTGGTAATGAACCAAGCCATAATTGAACAACAAATGCGGTAAGTGCACCTGCGATAGCGCCCCAATGTTCTTTGGTTAAGCCTGTATTTTCAATTTCATCTCTTGCCTTTGTAGCTATTTCAATATCTTCATAGTCTCGTGAATTTCTATAAGTAATAAATATTGCAATAAACAGACCAATAATCATACCAATTCCTGGTATTAAAGTCGCCTTCCAAACTTCAGTATCTATCATAGCTACTCCATTATCAGTTAATGCTGAAGCTACTATTCCATGAAATATAAGTCCAAAACCTACTGGTAGCATTACATATGGAGCCTTCAAACCAAAAGTTAGTGCACATGCTACAGCTCTTCTATCAACTTTTAGTTTATTCATCAATCCCAATAAAGGTGGAATTAGTATTGGAATAAATGCAATATGAACTGGTATTAAGTTTTGGGACAAACAAGCTATACCTGCTATTAAAAGAACAAACATCTTTTTCTTGTCCTTAATTACATCTCCTATCTTAACAACTAATAAATCAGCAGCTCCAGTATGACTTATAGCTACAGCTAAGGCACCCAAAAGTATATATGATAGCGCTGTTTCAGCATTTCCACCCATTCCGCCTATTAATATGGACATTGATTCTCCAAGCCCCATACCAGCTGCAGTACCGCCTACTATTGCCGCAATAAGAATAGCAACTAAAACGTTTACCTTAACTAAACAAAGAATTACCATAACAAGGACTGCAATTACTACTGGATTTGTTAATATTGACATTTTACTTCCCCCTTTTAGATATTAATTACCTAATACTAACAATTCAAATATACTTGGCTTTTTCTAAACCTCCTTTATTAATACTTATTAAATTATTTTTGTAAAATTACTCATAATTCTTGTTTACTAAATTTTTTACTAACTTCTCATCAGCTAGATAAAGAAGTGTAAAATCATCAGTTTTGTTATATTTATTATTGTGATCAATTACTGTTTATAGGTATGTACATCCTCTTAGTTCTTCCACATAAGGTAATTGATAGGATAACTGTAAATAATAGAAAGACAGTATCGAAATAATGAAATAAATATATCGAATTAAGTGAGCCAACAGAATATATAGAACAAAGAGACAATGGTAGCAGTTAAAGTAAATGAGAAGATGAATGAGAACAAAGAATGTTTTATCAGGCAGTTGCCCTTGTGTTAGTGTTAAATTATTGTAGGAAAATTCAAAAAAGAATAGCCCTTATGTTAAGATGTAAGTACAGACCAACACATCAAAACAATAAAAGGAGCTATTCTTATTAATAAGATTATACATAAAATCATGAAATGATAATAAAAACATCAAGTAATAATAGGTATGATAAAAAGGCTAGTGTAGTAAAAATGGTAATGGAAAAGGGCAACCAATTGGAACAATTTTTACGGCTGTATGATAGACAATTATCCCAAAGATAATAAAGCACAATAAAAAAACTTTAAGAAATTATAAGAATCCATAAGAATTATAACAATTTATTATAACCACCAAATGGCGACATGCAACCTTAGGTTGGCATGTTGTCTACTGCTTATAAAAGGATGTGATACTCGAATATTACAGCATAAATATAGATTTTGGAATAACTACTTAGTGCTAAATTAACTTATATTTTCAGTTATGGCAAGAATAGGTTGTGGATTGTATTTCCTGATTTGTAGGAAAATATGGGCATTCATTCTTTTTGCATTCTTTATTTTTATAATAATGGGTGCAGGTTATGGATTCCGTTGTGCCTAAATCAATACCAAATTCATCCCTATTAAAATTCTCTGCAACCTGTAGGGCAATAAATGAATTGCGTTTGCAACAACGGGGTCCATTAATCTCTGACATTTTCAATAGACTCTCACCAACAATTTTATTAGCCAAGGACCATGTATATTTCGAATACTGAGTAGTATCTGTTAAAATGCTTGCATAAACACCAAGACCTACGGCAGCTCCGCAGGACCCATAGAACCCGCAAAAAGCAGGCAAAATGTTTTTTGCTCTCATCATAGCTTCTATTAAATCATTTTGTAATGTTTCAACAGATCTTTCCAGCACCTTGTAGGCAGCTGTCAGCATAGATGCAGGAATCAGATAATGATGTTGAGGACAATGCATAGCTAGCTGAGGATAGTCCATCAAATGTATAGCCAATTCAGTAGGTTGCACAAAGTCTTTTTTCACAAAAATATTAAGACATTCTTCAGTAATATACCTTGTTGCCGTATCATATGAATAAAACGCCATGTTTTTTCACCCTATCTTGTTAAAAGTTTTTTAGTCATTGCTATTGTTCACATATCTTCTTGATAATAGCATATCAATAAAAATACAGATTCCATATTAATCGCCAACATTATTACACGAATTTATCATGATAAAGAAAATAAATGTTCTTGTGAAAAAACCACTTTTAGATTAACATAAACAATTAATTTATACTTACTTTCAAGCCATATTTTTTAGATAAATTAGTTATAAGACTAATGGTTTTAATACCAATGCGTGAAATCACAACTAAATTATACTTATCAATATGTTCATTATATTTATTTATTTTAAATAATTCATTAACGCAACTTACCTCGTAAACCCCTAAATTTGTATTTATAAAACCTTTAATTCGATAAGCACTTCCCATAATTTCCTTAATAAATTCGCATGTATCTTCATGATCAGAATTCGATTCAATACTAATCACAAAAGATTGTGGTCTAGACGAAACAGTATTAGTACTTTCCTCATCAGGTAAATCTACATTTGCTAATTTATTTAACACCTCTGGGATATCAAATTTACAATACGTAGCTTTTATTATAAATGCATTCTCATTTAGATCTATTATTCTTTTTTTGATCTCTTTTATTTCATCTTGAGTTTGAAGATCAATTTTGTTTATTACAATAACATTGCTAAACTGAACTTGCCTTGCTAAAACAGGCAATAACTCTGCCTGTTGTAGAAAATACACAGCATCAATAATGCAAATAGAGCCTACATACTCATAGGCTTTATTTTTAATTTTTTCAACAGTGTTTAATATCATTCTAATATTAGAGTGATCTGCTAACCCAGAAGCTTCTATAAAAACAGTAGATATATCAAAATCTAAAAAATTGCATAGTGCAGTAATAAAATCATCTTTTATACATTGACAAAAAATGGAGCCATTGTTAAGTTCACACATGTTAACTCCATTATACTTTATAAGTTTACCATCTATGCTCTCACTTCCAAATTCATTAACAATAATACCTATCATTTCATCCTTATAGCTTTCTAGTAGTTCATTTATAAATGTGGTTTTTCCAGATCCTAAAAAACCTGTAATTAAATATAGTTTGATAATATCACACCCTAAACATTACATTTTGTAAAAAAATCATGAAAAAGGAACTTGGATATTGTAATATCTAAAAGTCCTTTTCCAAAATTTTTAGTATACTTTCAAGAGATATTTAGTTACAATATAATCAATAACAATATTCTTCACTTAAACATTTTAGGTATATCTCTCTTAAAAAGTTAGAATTTATCGGTTTTATTAAACATAATATCATTTATTTACTACATATATTCCTTAAGTGCATTAAAATACTCAATCCTGCTAGGTATTATTGAAGACCATTTTAAATCCCCATTAATATATAAAGAAGGAAGTTTTTCGACACCCATTTTCTTTATTCGAGCTATATCCTCTTTAACAGTATATTTATACTCAACAACATCTACATCATCGCCAAATTCATCTTTAGCATCCATGGCTGCTTTAAGCATGTAGGTACAAGCTGCACACATAGTAGAGTCTAGGGTGAATACTTCAACTAAAGGTTTAGTTAATTTATCATATTCAGGTAGCTCTATATCAATATCTGTTTCAGTAGACTCATAGTTTTCTATCATCTTTCTTACAGAATCAGTTTCTTTGATAGCTTGAGTAACAGCAATCGTATTTTCTGGTGGTATATTATAAGGCATATCACACCCAGGACTAATTATGAGATTATCATGAGAAATATTATCTAATAAATCTACAACATACTTCATATTATCCTGTTGGTTCCCAAAAAGCATAGTTGTGGTAAGAGGTATGTTTCCTCCAATTGTTATATTGTATTTATCTGTTACTGCTTTAGCATCTATTAAGTTTACATTTTCATCGACAGAAATTCCATCTGGATTAGTTTTACACATAACATCAATCTGTGAAGTAGCATTCCCACATACAAAGAAACAAGATGTAGCATCGTTGATTCTTATATAATCAAAAATTGCAGTAAAGGATTCTGATAATAATTCTTCGAAATGTTTTGGCGAAACTTGACTAACCAGTGGATCTACAACAGCAATTATATCCATTCCTGCATCAAGGTAAATATCTGTCATAGCAATATTCACTTTTGCACAAAATTCAAATAAATCTTTAGCAAACTCAGGATCTCGTATCATATCCATGAAGAGTCCACTACCTCGTAGATGAGAAGCTAAAGTTAAAGGCCCACAAATAAGTCCATATAATGCAACTTCGTCACCAATCTCCTTCTTAACACGTTTCATAACATCAGTAATCATTGGTATTCTACCACTATTTTCATCTGGAATCTTACAAAGACAAGGTATCTTTTTCTCAGATGCCAATGGATGACTTACTACAGATGGAGGACTATCTTTTGACCATCGTAATTCACAACCAAGTATTTCTGCTTCTATTTGCAAATCGAACATTATAGGCATACCATCTGGAGTATATAACTTATTTACTTCTAATAAGGATTCATAGAGTTTATCAGCATCTTGTAAAACCTCAATAGCAGAATATCCTTTAAGAAGTCCTGCATGAACACCTGCAAAAGGGACCCAAGGGATTTCATTTGTCTTTTCATGTCTTAATATTTTAAGCACTAAATCTTTACCCATATATACAACCCTCCATAAAGAATTGGGTTGTTTCTCCTCATTAACTTCGTTATATTAAAAAGGAGAAACAAATCAAATTCTAAGTTCTATTTGTTTTAATAAATATAGTTTACTCCTAAGTTATATATTTCTTCCTTCATTTTCTTGAAATGATCTAAATATTCTTGTCTTGGTATTATTTTATCCATATCATATACTTCTTGTATCTTATATCCATAATTATCTACTGGTATATTTGCATCATATTTGTCTAATAATTTGTTTACTATTTCATTTGCTTCTTCTCTTGTCATACGATTCTTAAATGATGCAAATCCTGTTTCTGCATATAGTCTTGACTCTAATGGTGTTGCTCTATCGCAGAACTTATTTCTACATGGTGCTGAGCCCCATAAGTTTGCTCCTGATACTTCTGATGTTAATGCATGTGCTGCTGCTTCATAGTATATCTGGTCTGTTCCTGGTCCTGCATTTGTAAAGTTATTTGATAAGAATATTAAGTTTGAATTTCTTGAAACAGCTTGGG
>JAQVYQ010000019.1 GCA_028708575.1 Tissierellia bacterium | reverse complement strand
TTTTACATCCCTAGCCATAGTAGTAGAATTACAGGATACATATACAACTCTTTCAGGATTTAGTTCTACTATTGCTTCAAGGACTTCTTTTTCACAGCCCTTTCTTGGAGGATCTACTACCACTTTATTTCCTTTTATGCCTTTACTCATAAGATCTGGAAATACGTCTTCTGCTTTTCCTGATATGAATTCTGTATTCTCTACGTTATTTAAAATAGAATTTTCTTTTGCATCATCTATTGCTGCCTTTACTGATTCTATTCCATATACTTTCTTTGCCTTATTTGCAATATACAGTGAAATAGTACCTGTTCCAGAATAAATATCGAAAACTACGTCATCCTTCTTTAAATCTAGATACTCTATGGCCTTATTATATAAAACTTCGGCTTGAGTCCTATTCACTTGAAAGAAGGAATTAGGTGATATAGAAAATTTAAATTCACCAAGCTTATCTATTAACCTATCATCTCCATTTAGTTTAATATACCTTTTCCCATATGTAGGTGCAGACTTCATATTATTAATATTGTGATAGATGCTTATTACTTCTTTATTCTTAGTTGTTAAATCCTTTATTAACTCTTCACTTTTAGGTAGGTAATTTGTGGCTGTGACAATGATTACCATAGCTTCATTTTTGTAGTTTGTTCTAATTCCTATATGTCTTAATACTCCTTTATTAGTTCTTCTATCATAAGGCTTTATATTGTGTTTATTAATCCATTCTCTAATGGTTTTTAGTATTTCATCAGCTAATTCTGGCTGTAATATACTTCCTTTCATATCTACAATGTCATGACTTCTTTTTTCATAGAAACCTAATATGGTCTTGCCATTCTTACTTCCAACTGGAATTTGAGTATGATTCCTATATCTAAATGGATTTGCCATTCCAATTGTATCATGGATTTCTACATCAGATATACCAGCAAATTTATATAAGTCTGATTTTATCTTTTCTTTTTTCCATTCTAGCTGTTTATTGTATTTATAGTTGATTAAAGGTATTTCACCGCTATCAGTAGTTTTATTATTTACTCTATCATCAGATAGCTCAATAATATTTACTATTGAGCCAAAGCCATAACTTTTCTTTAATTCAGTGACTTTGAATTCTACTATATCCCCTATAATGCCATTTGGTATGAAAAAAGCAAAGTTGTCTATTTTTAAGACGCCATTGCCTTCATGTGTAAAATCTATTATTTGTCCTTGTAAAATATCTCCCAAACTAAATATGACCATTACCCCCATTATTCAAGCTATTATCCCATTCAGCTTCTTTAAAAGCCACTAATACTTTGTTTTCACCAACTAATATAGGCCTCTTCACTAACATGCCATCTGTTGCAAGTAATTCTACTTTTTCATCATCAGTCATACTTGCTAGTTTATCTTTTAAATTTAAAGTTTTATATATAGTTCCACTTGTATTGAAGAACTTTTTAATTGGCAAACCACTTTTCTCAATCCATTCTTTTAATTCGTCTTTATTTGGATTATCTTTCTTAATATCTCTTAATTCATAATCTATATTGCTTTCATCTAAGTACTTTTTTGCTTTATTACATGTGCTACATTTTGGATAACATATGAATAAGTATTTCATTTAACTCCTCCATTTATCTTCTTATCTTATAACAACTGCTGTGCCTGATGCAGTAACCATTATCATATCATTTGACTGGCCTAACACTTCGTAATCTATATCCACTCCTACTACTGCATTAGCACCTATTCTTGCTGCTCTTTCTTCCATTTCCATTATGGCATTTTCTCTAGCTTGTATAAGCTCTCCTTCATAGGACTTTGATCGGCCACCAAAGAAATTTGTAAGTCCTGCTGCAAAGTCTTTTATAAAATCTATACCAGAAATAACTTCACCAAAAACTATTCCTTTGTATTCGATTATCTCTTTGCCTTCAATTGTTGGCGTTGTGGTTGATAACATTAAATTACCTCCTTAAGATATATATTTTTGAATTAATTATCATAAACCGTTAATTTATAATAATGGCAAAAAAGGCATATATGCTAACATACATATATACCCAATTTTTTTACATGAACATATTCTAAGCTAGTAAAAACTACATACTCATTAATTTTTCTTCTACATATTCTTTAAGTGGTATACCATCAATCTTTGGTGGTTCGTCGCCAAACATGTCTATCATTATCTTGAAGAAATTAATTATTAATTTATTTCCAGCTATATAAAACTCATCAATATGACCTGGGATAAATATTACTTGGTATTCATCTTTTGAAAGCTTATGGCTTACGTCATCTAAATTTAGTGTTTTAACTGGAGCTATCATCATATTTGTAAACTCCATATCCTCTAGCATCCACATATTATTGTTCCAAAATCTACTTTCTTTCTTTGTTGGTTTGTTTAATACTTCTCTATTGGATATAGCAGATAGTACCTTTCTTACTGATTCTGTGTCAAAGTCCTCTCCGTAAAGATATTGCATATCTTCTTCATTAGCTAATTTAATAATAAAAGTTTCACCTATCTTTTCTCTTTGTGATACTGAGTCCCAAATAAAAAGCATCATTTCAAGTATATCATTTTTAATAATAATCTTTGCCAACTTAAAGGCCTCCTTATTTGTCCGAAAATTCAATACCAAGATCTGTAATTTCAATGATTCCTTCTTTATACATTCTTCCTATTGCTCTTTTAAATCCTGCTTTGCTAATTTGTAATTCATTTCTTATTTTATCTGGTGAACTTTTGTCATTTAATTTTAGTTTGCCACCATTTTCTTTTAGTTTCCCTATTATTATTTTAATATCTTCATCCATTTGAATATATCCAAGGTCCCTTAAGCTTAAATCTAGTTTACCATCATCTAAGACCCTGTTCACTCTAACTTCAACTATGTCTCCCACTTCATAAACCCCTAGTAGCTCACGTTTGGGAATGAGGCCGTCATATTTATCATCTACTGCTACAAAGGCTCCAATATCGCGATTAATACTGTAAATCGTGCCTTTAGTTTTGTCATTTTCTTTATATGGTGATTCTGTACTTAACAAATCTTTTATCTTCATAGTTGCAGCAAGTCTTTTGCTTTTATCAAGGTATACACCAACTAAATATGTCTTCCCCTTCTCTACATGACCGATTGTTTCGCTAAAAGGCAAAAACAAATCCTTTTCTAAACCCCAATCTAAAAAATAACCAATTTTTGAATTACTTATTACTGTCAAGTGACCTAATTCTCCTAATACTGTTTTAGGCATCTTTGTTGTAGAAATAATTCTATCCCTTGAATCCCTATATATAAATACTTCAATTACATCGCCAATCTTTAAATCCTCTGGAATTTGTGATTTTGGTAATAATATATCTTCATCATCAGGATTTTCTTCGTTCAGAAATGCACCTACTGATGTAAATCTTTTAATCTCTAATTTTTGTATTTCTCCTAAATTTATCATATTCCACCCACTTTATATTACTTACAATCTTATGTATATATTATCACATTTTACTAAAAAATATAGCAATTTTTTCTAGAATCATATTCCTGAGTTCTTTATAAGCAAAATAGAATGGCAATAAATTGATTACCATTAAGAAAACAAGCTATTCTAATTCCTTTTCTAACTTTTCTAAGACTTCTAAAGCTTCTTTTGGTAGAATATCCTTTCCACCTTTAAATGTCTCCATTTCCTTTAAATAGTCTTTCCTATATTCTATACTACTTATCCACATATCTTTATATTCCTTATCGAACTTTGGTTCAAACCCTTCAATTTCAGCATATTCTATGACGCTGAAATTACCTAATGGTTTAAATTCAGCTTTACTAGTAACAATATCTTCTAGTAGTTTTAAAGTAACCTCTTTAGGAACTTTTTTATCTATAAAATAACCAGTATTTATTATATAACAATCTACATTTTCTTTTTCAAATAATTTTTTAAACTTATCATAATCATCTGCTAATTGATATGTTCTAAATGGATTTGCATAAGGTTCTATAACCAATGCATCCTTATTTACGTCTTTTGCTAATCTTTCAGCGGTTGTTCTCTTTGTAGCTAATGTAGCACCCATTACAGATGCTAAAATTGGATCTGTAATTTTTATAACAGGTGGCATTGTTTCATCTTTCATTAACCATGCTATTGAATCCACATGTTCATCAATCTTGTCTACTCTATTTTCAGTCCACAATCTGGATTTAACAGCTCTTCCGTTGCCATTTCTTATATCTTCAGTTACTATAACTTTATTTCCTTCTTCGTCTAAAGTAACTCCACAATTTTGCACTGTAAGTAAGTATTTATTAGCAGGATGATTTGTTGGATAATCCTGAGTCTTATCAAAATAGGATGGTTCTAAAGCTACAGAGGATCCATTTTCTGTAGAAATTACATATGCATCATCATGTAGAATTGTTATATCGTATTTACCACCATGTCTTGCATGGGTTAGTGTGGACTTCCCTGAACCTGATAATCCAAATACTCCAATAGTATACTTGCTTTTATCAGGAAAATTATATCTCTTCATTCCACCATGACAGGATACAAATCCGTTTCTATTAGCTATTGTCCAAGCTAAAGTTAAAGTCCCTTTTTTATGTTCCCCAAAATATTTCATGCCTAATAGCATTGCACAATTATGTTCAGAATCGAACAATGCAAGCCCATCCTGATGTGATTCTGGTACATAATCAGGATCTGAAAATACATATATATCCCCTTCAGGATATTCTTTTGAATTTAGGCACATCTTTACATATTCTTGAGTTAAGCTTTGAAAGTTAAGTAACCACGAATACATTATATTCTCATGATTTTCTGGAATAAGTAAATGTGCTCTAACTATAAAGTCTTCATGAAGACCAATTGCACATTGGGCATGATATAACTTTTTATATCTTGATTGATATACTGCATCCCTTGCAATGGATGAATAATCTTTAATACTAATTCCAGATTCTCCAATGATTACTTTTGCTTTAGCATATCTTCCAGTAGTAGCTCCATCATTAAACAACAATACTTTTGTATTAAAGTCCAATCCAATTTCTTCTGGTCTATAAACAGGCATATCTGTAACTATTGTTCCCGGTGAATTATAAGCTAATTTATAAGCTTCACTTACAGAATTAACATTTACTACATTATTTCCATAAAAATTTGTTTCAATAGTACTTCTAATGGAATTAAAGTTTTTATTATTTGAATTTATATCATTTATATTGTATTTAGTTATCGTTGACATAAAACGCTCCCCCTATCTTGAAGTTTGCCACCAATTATTATAACATACATTATTTAATTATCAATCATATTTAAAGATTTTTCATTAAATATGTTATACTAAAAAGGTAAAAGTTAACAATTATTTATCATCAAGTTTCAATTTTGAAAGGGCATCTGCTAAACCTGTATTTAGATTTCCGCCATTTTTATTTTGGTTATTCATGAAATTTGATACTTCTTTCTTACTAATTTTATTCTTTTCTTTTTTTCGTCTCTCTTCAAAAGATGATAGTTTTTCACGGTATCCACATGGGCAAGTAAATATTTGGCCATCTCCTTCACCCCGAAGTTCTAACTTTTTATGACAATTTGGGCATCTAGCATTTGTTACTTGCGATATCTTCTTTCTATATCCACAATCTCGATCTTGACATACATACATTTTCCCTCTTTTGCCTTTGACCTCTAACATGTATTTCCCACATTCAGGACATTTAGTTCTTGTAAGATTATCATGTCTAAATGTTGAATCACTATCTTTTATTTCTTTAGTAATAGTCTTTGTGTATTCTCTCATTTCATCTATAAAAGATTTTCTTTTTAGTTTCCCTTTGGATATTTGTCCTAATTTCTTTTCCCATTCCGCAGTTAAATCTGGAGACTTTAATTCTAAAGGTACTAATTCCAATAGTTGCCTACCCTTACTAGTTGTATAAATACCCTTGCCCCTAGTCTCAATTAAAAAAGTATTAAATAACTTTTCTATTATATCAGCCCTAGTTGCTACTGTTCCAATACCACCAGTTTCACCAATTATCTTAACTAATTCTTTATTATCCGTTTCCATATATTTAGTTGGGTTCTCCATAGCAAGTAGCAATGTTCCTTCATTAAATGCTGCTGGTGGCTTAGTTTTCCCATTTGTCTGATTAAGAGAAAACACATCTAAAGTATCACCTTTATTTATAGCTGGTAGTGCTTGTTCTTTAACATCTTCATCTGAATCATCTTCATCATTATTAGAATATATTTCCTTATAGCCTTCTTTTATTACTCTTTTACCCTTTGCAACAAATCTTTCCTCACCAATATTTGCTTTTACAGTTATTTGTTCATATTCATATGGTGGATAGAGGACTGCTAAAAACCTTTTTATTACTAAATCAAAGATTTTTCTTTCTTTATCGCTTAATGCTGATATCATCACTCTTTGTTCAGTTGGTATAATGGCGTGATGATCTGAAACCTTTGCATTGTCTACAAAAGATTTATTAGCCTTTATTGTTGTTCCTAATAGATACTTTGCAAAATTAGAATAAGATCCAATATTAATTGCTTTTAATCTATCCTTTAATGTTGGTATTATATCATCTGTCAAATATTTGGAATCTGTCCTTGGATAAGTTAATACTTTATGACTTTCATATAGTCTCTGCATTATAGACAATGTTTCCTTGGCTGAAAAGCCAAATAGTTTATTAGCATCTTTTTGTAATTCTGTAAGATTATAAAGCTGTGGTGAATACTTTTTCTTTAATGCTTTTTCTACATCTATAACTTTACAACTCTTACCTTTTATGGACTTTATTATTTTATCGGATAAATCTTTATTAAAAGTTTTACTATCCTTAGTTTTATTATCTTGCCATGTTAACTGCAAGTCTTTAGTCCTTGCAACTATTCCATAATAATCTCTAGGTTTAAAGTTCTTTATTTCATCTTCTCTTCCAGCAATTATAGCCAAAGTTGGTGTTTGAACTCTACCACAGGAAAGCTGCGAATTATATCTGACTGTAAGTGCTCTTGTAGCGTTTATACCGACAATCCAATCTGCTTCTGCTCTAGCTTTAGCTGATTCATATAAATTTTCGTAATCCTTACCACTTTTTAAATTATTAAATCCATCTTTTATAGCTTTATCAGTTACGGAAGATATCCATAATCTTTTTAATGGCTTATTAACATTTCCTTTATCAATAATCCAACGTGCTACTAATTCGCCTTCTCTTCCAGCATCTGTACCAATTATTATCTCATTAACATCTTTCCTAGACATTTGGCTTTTAACTGAGTTATATTGTTTGCTGGTTTGTTTTATTATAACAAGCTTCATTTCCTTTGGTAATATGGGCAAATCTTCAATTTTCCATGTTTTATAGTCCTTCTTATACTCTTCAGGATCAGCTAATGTAACTAGATGACCTAATGCCCATGTAACTATATATTTATCCCCTTCAAGGTAACCATTTCCTTTTTTGTTGCATTTTAATACTCTAGCTATGTCTCTAGCTACTGAAGGTTTTTCTGCTAATACTAAACTTTTCATCTTTTCCCTACTTTCAATCTCAATTGTTAGGATTATCTTATTATTAAATTATAACATTTTATATGAATATTACAAAATGGCAATAAAATAGTCCTAATTATCACGTATGGTGGTCATTAGGACTATTAAAATCTAAGTGTATAGAGTAACTGTTTATTAATCCAGTAAGTTTTAAAGTATTCTAGCTTCACCTTTGAATACTTGACCTGTTGATGAATCTACTGTAACTATATCTCCATTCCTTAAAATACTTGTTGCATCCTTAGCACCTACAATTGTTGGTTTTTCTAAGTTAAGACCAACTATAGCACAATGAGATGTAAGGCCACCTTCTTCAGCTATAATTCCAGAAGATCTTTCCATAAGGTTTACCATTTCTCTACTGGTGGATTGAGTTACAATCATGTCACCATCTTCAAAATATGATAATAAATCTTCTTCTGAATTTACAATACAAACTCTACCAGTTCCTATCTTATCCCCTATGCCCTGGCCTACTAGCAAAACTTTCCCTATAGTGTGAACCTTTAGCATATTTGTAGTCCCTGATAATCCTGCTGGAATTCCAGCTGTTATAACTACTAAGTCTCCTTCATGTACAAAATTGTTCTTTATAGCTGCATTAATTGAATTATCCAAAACCTCATCAGTTGAATTACTCTCTGCTGCTAAAACAGGATAAACTCCCCATTCCAAAGCTAATTTTCTTCTTACTGATTCTCTAGTAGTAACTGCAATTATTGGTGCCTTTGGTCTAAATTTTGATATTGCTTTAGATGTATAGCCTGATGATGTTGATGCTATTATAGCTGATGCATCTAAATCTTGTGCTGTTGTACAAGTTGCCTTACTTATAGCATTTGGAATTGTTAATTGAGTCATTGCAGATCTTGACCTTAGTAATTCAGTGTAATCCAATGAATTCTCTGTGGCTAATGCTATACTATACATCATTTTTACTGTTCCTACAGGATATTTCCCTGCTGCTGTTTCACCAGATAGCATTATTGCACTACTTCCATCCATAATTGCATTGGCTACATCTGTTACTTCTGCTCTCGTAGGCCTTGGATTCCTCATCATGGAATCAAGCATTTGTGTAGCAGTTATAACTGGTTTCCCAGCTAAATTACATTTCTTTATTAATTGTTTTTGAATTAATGGAATTTCTTGAGTTTTAACTTCTACACCTAAATCACCACGAGCTACCATTATTCCATCAGAAACTTGAAGGATCTCATCTATATTATCCACACCTTGTTGGCTTTCTATCTTAGATATTATATCTATATTCTGGCCACCATTATCTTCAAGGATTTTTCTTATTTCATTTACATCATTTGCTGTTCGAACAAAAGAAACAGCTATAAAATCTATTTCATTTTTTATTCCAAATATTATATCTTCTACATCCTTTTCAGTTACTGCTGGTAGATTGATCTTTACATTTGGAATATTTACACCTTTATGATTTTTTAATGTTCCACTATTAATGGCAATGCATTTTATATCAGTATTATTAATTTCTAATATTTCAAATTCTACTAAGCCATCATCAATTAATATTCTACCGCCAACCTCTACATCATTTGGCAAGTCTTTATATGTGACACTTACTATTGATTCATCTCCTAAAATATCTCTAGTTGTTAATGTGAAGGTATCATTTTGTTTAATTTCGATTGTTCCTGATTCAAAATCACCAATACGAATTTCTGGGCCTTTAGTGTCTAACATAATAGCTACTGGTAAATCTATTTCTTCTCTAGTTTCTTTTATTATATCAATTCTTTTTTGATGTTCTTCATGATTTCCATGAGAAAAGTTTAATCTACAAACATTTACTCCATTTTCAAATAGTTCTCTTAAAACTTCCTTAGATTCAGAAGCTGGTCCAATTGTAGCTACAATTTTTGTTTTTTTCATTCAATCCTCCTATAGTGATAAAATATTAGCAGTATTATACATATCTATATTAAATTCATTCTTTGCTTTTAAAGCTTCATCTATATCAATATCATATACATCATTGCACTTCATGCCTAAGGCTCTAGCTGATTTTCCTTCTATTAATAATTCCACTGCAAGTTTACCCATTTCAGAGCCCATTATTCTATCTAATGTATTTGGTGTGCCACCTCTTTGAAGATAACCAAGTACTGTAACTTTTGTTTCAATATTGGTTTTTTCCTCCATTTCCTTGGCGATATTATAAGGATTACCTACGCCTTCTGCCACAATTATAATATGATGAAGTTTATTTCTGTTTCTACCTCTTATTACCTTTTCACATATTTCGTCTATGTCAAATTCAACTTCTGGAACAATTATACTTTCAGCTCCACCAGCTATACCTGAATACAAAGCAATATCTCCACAATTTCTTCCCATGACTTCTATAACATTAGCTCTTCCATGAGAAGATGATGTATCCCTTACTTTTCCAATGGCTTCTACAACTGTTTCAACAGCTGTAAAAAATCCAATTGTATAATCAGTGTATCCTAAGTCATTATCTATGGTACAAGGTATGCCTATGGTAGGGATCCCAGCATCTGCTAACAATTTTGCTCCTTTAAATGTACCATCCCCACCTAGTACTACTAGCCCATCAATATTAAATACATCTATTACGTTTAAAGCTCTTTTAAAGCCTTCCTTTGTTACAAATTCATCAGAGCGAGCAGTTTTAAGTATGGTTCCTCCTCTATGTATTATGTCGGCAACTGATGACAATGTCAAGTCATCAATATCACCATTTATTAAACCATCATATCCGCACATAACTCCCATCATTCTAACGTTGTTATACAATCCAGTTCGAACAACTGCTCTTAAGGCAGCGTTCATTCCCGGTGCATCTCCACCACTAGTAAGTACCCCTATTGTCTTCATATTATTCCCCTTTCAAATAAGGCATTTTGCGCATCTTCAGCCTCAAATTTCAAGACTAATATTTCATATAGTTTCTCTTCATAATCTTCTTCAACTTTTACAAGAAAGCCATCAGATACTAATACATTTTCTACACTAATAGCCTGTTCCTTCTTTGTAGCCAAAAAAATAGTAGTCCACATAATATTCCTCCAAAGGTATTTAAAATGAATAATCCTAAGATAACTTTACACTATTAGCACCTAACAAATTTTGCAACTCAACTTTAATATTACTGTTATCTAGGCTTATCCATAATGTTCTATCCGCTACAACTGTTTTTTTTGTTTCTTCCATAAATACATAGACTGGTATATCCCCAGGATATCTTCTTAATATCAGCTTTATTTGTTCAAATAAATTAGATTTATTATCCTTCGGCAATCTTATATATAATTTATCATATTTGTAGTTGTTTAGTGAATATATTTTTTCACAAATAATCTTGGTATCTTCAACTTCGGATATTGACAATTTGCCCTCAAGAACAACAACTTTGTCTTCTTCTATATACTTATTATATTTATCAAATGTGGCTGGAAATATGATACATTCTATTGAACCATATAAATCCTCTAATTTTATAAAAGCCATCATATTGTTATTCTTTGTGACTTTGTTCTTTTTCTCTACAATTATACCACCTATAGTTATCTTCTGCCCATCTCTGACTTCAGATACTACAGTTTCTA
Source organism: Tissierellia bacterium (assembly GCA_028708575.1). Taxonomy (GTDB): domain Bacteria; phylum Bacillota; class Clostridia; order Tissierellales; family Tissierellaceae; genus UBA3583. Next base: position 20,162 of record JAQVYQ010000019.1, on the reverse strand, counting down.
CTCCATTGGATAACTGAGTTGTTGTAATAGTTGATACTTTGTTAAGTTCTTCTACATAAGAGTCTAAGGGATGCCCCGATACATATATACCCAGCATTTCTTTTTCCATTTGCAATAGTGTTTTTTGAGGGAACTCATTAATATTTGGCAAATTCTCAACTTGTACACTATCATCCACTGAATCAAATATGGAAAACTGCCCTTCTATATTTCTTTTTCTATCTGAATGTATCCCCTCAATTACTTTCTCAAATATTGACAACAATTGCGCACGATTTGCACCAAGTGAATCCATTGCTCCACATTTTATAAGACTTTCTATTGCCCTTTTATTCATCACACTTGAATCTATCTTTTCAACTCTCTCTACTAAATCTGTAAATCCTTGAAATTCCCCAGCTTCTCTTGCCTTTACAATAGCATATATTAGTCCTTTGCCTACGTTTTTTACTGCGCTTAATCCAAATCGAATTTTATTATTATCTACAGTAAATTTGTCGTGAGACATATTTACATTTGGTGGTAATACTTCAATCCCAAGTCTTTTGCATTCTTGTATATATATAGATACTTGACTTGAGCTGTCCATTATTGATGATATTTGTGCTGCCATGAACTCTTCAGGATAATAATATTTTAGCCAAGCACTTCTATAAGCAACAACAGCATATGCCGCAGAATGAGATTTATTGAAGGCATAATTTGCAAAGTCAATCATTAAATCAAATATCTTATTTGCAGATTTTTCATCTACTCCATTTCTAATTGCACCTTGAATTATGACATTTCCCTCTTCATCAATCTGACCATATATAAAGTTCTTTCTCTCCTGCTCCATTACATCCATTTTCTTTTTACTCATAGCTCTTCTGACTAAATCAGCCCTGCCTAAAGAATAGCTACCTAAGTCTCTTACTATTTGCATTACCTGCTCTTGATACACAATACAACCATATGTTACATTGAGTATTGGCTCAAGTTTTGGATGTAGATATTTAATTTTAGAAGGATCATGTTTGCACTCAATAAATGTAGGAATTTGATTCATTGGCCCAGGCCTAAACAATGAATTTGCTGCTATTAAATCTCCAAATTTATTTGCTTTCAGCTCTTTTAAAAATGCTCTCATCCCTGGACTTTCAAATTGAAATACACCTAATGTTTCTGCTTTAGCAAACATCTCAATTACATTTGAATCATCATAGGTAAATTCCTTTCCAAAATCAACTCTAACTCCATAGTTTTTTTCTATTAAATTTACGGCATCCCTGATTACTGTTAATGTTCTAAGCCCTAAAAAGTCCATCTTTAAAAGACCTAATTCTTCAAGTTCACTCATAGTAAACTGAGTAGCTATAGAATCATTATTCTTTACAAGGGGAGCATATTCTGTTATTGGTGCCTCTGAAATAACAACTCCTGCAGCATGGGTTGATGTGTGTCTTGGTAATCCTTCCATGGCTAATGCCACATCTATTAAATTACGAATTTCTTCATTGTTTTCATATTCATTTTTTAAAGAATGACTTATTTCCAATGCTTTAGACAAGGTAATTCCAATTTCATTAGGAACTTGCTTAGCTATATTGTCTACAGTGTTATATGGAATATTTAAAGCTCTACCAACATCTCTAATAGCTCCTCTAGCACCCATGGTTCCAAAGGTTGTAATCTGTGCTACCCTATCATTTCCATATTTATTAACAACATACTCTATTACTTCTTCTCTTCGTTCATAGCAAAAATCTATATCTATATCTGGCATTGTCACTCTTTCTGGATTTAAAAATCTTTCAAACATTAATCCAAACTCTAGGGGATCAACATCGATGATTCCAAGTCCATAAGATATAATACTTCCAGCTGCAGACCCACGTCCAGGTCCAACTGCAATATCATTTTCTTTTGCATATCTTATAAAATCCCATACTATTAAAAAGTAATCAGTATATCCCATGTCAATTATTGTGTTAAATTCGAATTCAAATCTTTTTTTTATGTCATCTGTTATAAGAGAGTATCTTTCTCTTAATCCTTGTTTACTAAGCTCTTCTAGGTATTGAACATTAGTGTATCCTTCAGGTACATCAAATTTAGGAAGATGTAATGAGTCAAAATCTAATTCTACATTGCATCTGTCAGAAATTTTAACTGTGTTTTTTAGTGATTCTTCATTATAATGAAACAAGGAATACATCTCTTCAGGAGATTTTAGATAAAACTGATCAGATGGGAATTTCATTCTATCTTCTTCGTCAACTGTTTTTCCAGTTTGTATACATAACAAAACATCATGGATAATTGAATCCTCTTGAGTTAAATAGTGTACATCATTTGTTGCTACCAAAGGTATGTCTAGTTCCCCAGAAAGTCTTATAAGGTCCTTATTTACGCTTAATTGCTCCCTTATTCCATGGTCCTGTAATTCTAAAAAAAAGTTATCATTGCCAAAGATGTTTTTATAGTCTAAAGCCACTTCTTTTGCTTTATTATAATTATTTTGCAATAGATGTTGCTGGACTTCTCCACCAAGACATGCTGATAAACAGATGATTCCCTCATGATATTTTCTTAAAATATCGTGATCTACTCTAGGCTTATAGTAAAACCCATTTACATAAGCTTCTGAGACAATCTTCATCAAATTCTGGTAACCAATATTATTTTCAGCAAGCAAAACTAAATGATATTGATTTTTATCCTTAGCTTCTTTTTCAGTATATTTATTGATTGATACGTATACTTCAGAACCAAGAATAGGCTTTATACCATTCTTTTTAGCTTCCTTATATAATTGTATAACACCAAACATAGCCCCATGGTCTGTTATTGCAATAGAATCCATACCAAGTTCTTTAGTCCTTCTAATTAAATCCTTTATTCTAATAGATCCATCTAATAGGCTATATTCCGTATGTACATGTAAATGAGTAAATTTCTTTTCCATTTTGCTTCCTCTTTCTAATACGCTAATTTCATTTTATCATATGTGCATTTGTAAGCAAACAAAAAAGCCTTCGATTATCGAAGGCTTTATATATGCCCTAACTTTTCTATTACATTTTCCATTAAAGACAAATCAATGACTCTAAAGTCATCCAATACACTTTCTGTCCAATTTGGAGTAGACTTATTATTCATAAACTTCTTTGCAGTAAGAATACTATTCTCTACAATAATTAGCCCTTGGCTATCTAGTTGACCTTTATTTTTCGAAATAATAATGCTTTTATATGGGGTTTCATTAGGTTTAATACTCCCTGATAGTGGATGAGTTAATAATTCATGACCTTCATGGATTTTATCCCTAACATAATACAATATATCTAAATACTTGTAATCCTCTAAGTATACTACTTCCACTGTTTTGTTGAATTTATCATATACCCTTATATTATTAGTAATTAATAGGCTTTCTTTTTTACTCATAATTAATATCCCTTGAATTCATTTTCTATTAAGTTTTTTAATTCCATAATCATTTGTTTTTCATCTTGACCATTAGCAGTTAAAACTATCTCTTCACCATTAAATGCACCTAAAGACATAATCCCTATTATGCTTTTCCCATTTACTTCTACTCCATGTGCTTTAATTGTTAACTCACTAGTATACTTGCTAGCGACTTGTACAAATATTGCAGCTGGTCTTGCATGCAAGCCTTCTTCATTATTTAATTTAACAGATACTGTTTCCACAACTTTTACCCCCTTAATTCGTTTGCTATTTTTTCAATTTTCTTAAATCTATGATTCACCCCGGATTTGCCTATAGGTTGGTTTAGCATGGAACCGATTTCCTTTAAGCTTGCATCAGGATTTTCCAGCCTTATTTCTGCTATTTCTCGTAAATTATTTGGTAGTTTATTTAGCCCCATTTTATCCTTAATTAATCTGATCTGCTCAATCTGCCTCATAGATGCATCTATTGTTTTACTAAGATTGGCAGTTTCACAATTAACAATTCTATTAATATTATTCCTAACATCCTTTAATACTCTTATGTCTTCAAATTTAAGTAATGCTTGATGAGCTCCGATAATATTTAAAACATCAACTATCTGCTCTCCCTCTTTTATATATACAATATAGTTTTCTTTTCTAAGAACTATTTTAGAATTTAAACCAAAACTATTAATTATATTGCTTAAATCCTTAGCATGTTTTTCATTATTAGTTACAAATTCTAAATGATAAGTCTTTTCTGGATTGCTTATAGATCCACCGCCTAAGAATGATCCTCTAACATAGCTTCTCTTGCAACATCTATTTTCAATAATTCTATTAGGTACTTTATAACTAGGAAATAGCAAATTTGTTTTTTCTTCATCAATAAATCCTACATCTTGTAAAATCTTATTTGATATATCCGTGTCATTGACTAGAATTAAATAATTATTATTCTTCTTTAGCTGTCTATTCCTTCTTACCATTACTTCTACATTTATACTATACATAGTCTTAAGAGTGGAAAAAATTCTTCTAGCAATTGCTGCATTTTCTGTTCTAAACTTAAGTATATATTTGTTTGAGCCCATAATTTGAATAGTGCCATTCATTCTAACCAAGGCTGCTAGTTCAGCTAATACACAACAGTCCTCTTTTGTTTCTAATCTAGATATTTCGTTCTTTGCATTTGAAGAAAAGGACATGTTATCACCCCAATTTTTTCATAAGCTCAATGCCTTTTATAATCACTTTTCTTTCATCAACATATCTTACTAAATCTTTAGCCTTCTCTATATGTACATACATAGCATCAATGAAACCTTCTTTTCTTAGTGGAGTACAATCCATAGAGTTGCTCTTCATTAAATACCAATGTACAGTTTTACACACTATCTCATCTTCTTTAAAGTTCTTATAATCGTACTGTACCGACCCAATATAGTTAATAACTACAGCCTTGACCCCTGTCTCCTCTAAGACTTCCCTTAGAGCGGCACTTTTTATATCCTCACCTTTTTCTAATCGTCCTTTTGGTAAAACCCAATCACCATTGTATTTCTTTAGTAAAAGTACTGCATTACCAAATACCACGACACCTCCTGAACTTATTTCAATCATCATAACCAACTCCTGATTATTAGCAAAAATTATGCCCAGTATTATTTACATTATACTATATTTCCTTAAATATTTGTAAACATTTTCATAAGTTTAGAAAAAAGGAAGGAAAAGCATTAATTCTTTTCCTTCCTTTACTTAAGTATAATTTATATTGCCTCAAAGCTGTTTCCACTGTTTAAATCATTAGCTTTATTTCCTATACTGATTAGAATTTTACTTAATTCAATGCTATCATGTCTAATGTAGTTTTTTTGTACATCTACTAAATTTCCTTTAATCAATATAATCTTCTTCTTAGCTAAATCTGCTTCATCTTTTGCCTTTAATCTCACTGGCCTAGAACCATCTGTAATATATTTATGCAAAGTTTCTTCTGGCATTTCTTCTGTATTTGCTATTACATAATCTAAAAAATCTTCTCTACTGTGATCTAGTATTCCATTAACATGATCAAAAACACCAAATTCATCAGTTTCACCAGGCTGTGTCATAACATTACAAACATATACCTTAGGTGCTTTGGCCATATATATAGTATCTACAATATTGTTTACTAAAAGATTTGGAACAACAGAAGTATAAAGGCTACCAGGTCCTAATACTATAAGGTCTGAATCCTTAATTGCTTCCACCGCTTCTGCAAGTGGATATGATATCTTAGGATTCATATATATTCGCTTTATTTTACATTTTTCCTTTATTGCTTCGATTGGAATTTTTGATTCACCATGTATTATTTTACCGTTTTCTAATTCTGCATGTAATCTTACGTCTTCAAGAGTCATTGGATATACTTTTCCAGTTATAGATAGTACATTACTTGCTTCTTTAATTGCTAGTTCAAAGCTTCCGTATATTTCATTCATGGCTGCTATAAAAATATTTCCAAAGTTTTGACCCTTTAATGCACCTTCATCAAACCTATATTGAAAAACTTTTTCCATTGTAGGTTCTGTGTTGGCTAATGCTAATAAACAAGCTCTTATATCTCCAGGTGGAAGCATTCCTAAGTCTTCTCTCAGCTTTCCAGACCCACCACCATCATCTGCTACAGTAACAATTGCAGTTATATTTGGTGTGTACTGTTTTAATCCTCTTAATAATACAGATAAACCTGTTCCACCGCCTATTACAACAATTTTCGGATTCTCTAACATAGTACTTTCCCCTTTATTCTAAAATACTACTCTGATAAATCGCGATGAATCGCATTTGATCTGTGTCCATGATCTACTAGTATTTCATTAATCTTTTCTGCTATGGTAACTGATCTATGAAATCCACCTGTACAGCCAATCCCTATTACTAATTGAGTTTTACCCTCTGTTACATAATAGGGAATCAGAAATTCTAACAGATCGATTACTTTTGTTATAAATATATTAGTCTGTGGCCAATTTAATACATACTTTGATGTATCCTCTGTTTTTCCTGATAATGGTTTTAGTTCAGGTATATAGAATGGATTAGGAATAAACCTAACATCAAATACTAAATCTCCATCTAAAAGCATCCCATTCTTAAAGCCGAATGATGTGACAGAAATTGAGATTTTCCGAGTTTCTCCTCCTTCTAAAAAGACCTCAGACATTTCTGCTCGGAGCATACCTAATGTTAATTTTGATGTATCTATAATATAGTTTGCTCTCTTTTTTACTTCTTGAAGAATTTCTCTCTCCATTTTAATACCAGTACTTAAACTTCCCTCTGGTATTAAAGGATGTGGTCTTCTTAATTCTTTATACCTTTTTATCAATACGGAATCTGAAGCATCTAGAAACAATATCTTATATTCAATCCCAATAGTATTTAAGTCGTCTAAAGCTTGAAAAAGATGATCAAAGAATTCCCCGCCTCTAATATCCACTACTACAGCAACCTTCTTAATAGGTTTCTTTGATTCCCTACAAAGTTCTGCAAATTTAGGAAGTAATGCTGGTGGTAAATTGTCCATACAATAAAAACCTACATCTTCCATTACCTTCATTGCCTGGGATTTTCCAGCTCCAGACATTCCTGTAATTACAAGTAACTCCATTTTATCACCTAGTTTCTTGAATGTTTTTTATCTTGTTAAAGTCTATACCTGCGATCTTTGCTTTCATTATTCCATTTTCCAGATTTCCTACATCTTCTGGTATATGAGCATCGCTATTTATATAATAATTTATATCAATATCCAAGTCTTTTATTCTCATCAAGCTTTCCACAGATAGTTCACTATGCTTAGAACTAATTTCTAATGCAGTTCCAAGCTTTGCACACTTTTTAGCTACTTCAACAATATCTATTTTTGCCTTTGATCCAGGATGAGTTATTATATCTATAGAATAATTATCTAAAGCTTTTAAATATGCCTTCGTATATATTTCAATTGTTTTTTCTTCAGTAAAACTCATTAATTTGGAAGCAAAATTTAAGATATATAAGTTATATCCATCTTTTATTGATTTTGGTGTAGCACCATAATGATACCCCATTAATAATATATCTATATGTTTTATAAAATCTTCATCTACATCAAGAATACCATCTACGCTTACTAAATTTGCTTCAATCCCTAGTAGGATTTTCAAGCCTTTTGGTATATAGATTTCATTCAATCTATCAATTTCTTTTCTTGCCTCTAAGATGTTTTCCTTCCTAAATCCGTAAAAATAGTGCCCAGGACCATGATCGCTAATTACTAAAGTTGATAAGCCTTTATTAATAGCAACTTGAGCATTTTCTTCTATAGTACCAGTAGCATGAATACCTTCTTTTCTAAAACCACTACTATAAATAGTATGTGTATGATAATCTCCTAAAATCTTATATTCCATTAATCCTCACCGATTATTTTTATTTCAGTTTCTAAGTCAACATTAAATTTATCTTTAACTGTTTTCTGTACAACAGATATTAACTGTATAACTTCATTGCAAGTAGCATTATCCACATTTACTACAAATCCACAATGCTTTTCTGAAACTTGAGCCCCTCCATATCTTAACCCTCTTAGGCCAGCATCATCTATTAATTTCCCAGCATAATAACCTGTTGGCCTTTTAAAGGTGCTTCCTCCACTTGGCAGTTCTAGTGGTTGCTTTGATGTCCGTTTATTTGTTAAATCTTTCATTGTAGAATTTATTTCAGTATAAATACCTGCTTGCAATTCAATTTCTATAGAGAGGACAATTAAATTTTCATCTACTACTCTACTTGATCTATACCTAAAATTCATGTCTTCATTCTTGTATTCAACAATTCTATTATCCATATCTAATGCTCTAACTGATACAACAACATCTTTCATTTCACCACCATAGGCGCCTGCATTCATAGTTGCTGCTCCGCCAATAGTACCCGGAATTCCATTTGCAAATTCAAACCCAGTTAGAGATTCTTCCATTGCTTTTCTGCTAACAGCTGTTATTAAGGAACCTGCTTGACAATATATCTTTTCCTTGTCTACTTTTATAGTATTTAGTCCTTCACATATTTTTATTACAAGGCCCCTTATTCCGCCATCACGGACTAATAGATTAGTACCATTACCCATTATATATGTTTCTATATTATTGTCTCTACATATTTTTACTGTATTTATTAACTGTTCTTCATTTTCCGGAATTATTATTACATCTGCAGGGCCACCTATTTTAAACGATGTATGATTTTTCATAGGTTCATCAAACATAATTTTCCCAAGGTTTTTATCTATAAAAAGATCTCTTAATTTTCTCTTATCCATATACTCACCCCTAAAACTTTCATCTCTTAAATAATATCTTATTAATTATATCATATACTTATGAAAATTTAATTAAACTTTGAAGTTATAAAAAAATAAGAGCTATCAGTTTCCTGATAGCTCCGTATTTAATCTTAGTAACGATCTGCCATTCTCTTGTAACCTTCGTATCTTATCTTTGCATTCTTTTCTGCTTCCTCGAATAATACATCTGCTATTTCAGGGAATTGAGTCTTTAATGAAGTGTATCTAACTTCTGAATTTATGAAGTCTTGGAATGATTCTGTTGGTTCTTTTGAATCAAGAACAAATGGATTCTTTCCTTCCTCTGAAAGTCTAGGGTCAAATCTATATAGATGCCAATATCCAGCTTCAACCGCTCTCTTTTCTTGTCTAATAGTTGTACCCATACCACTTCTTATTCCATGGTTAATACATGGTGCATAAGCTATAATTAATGATGGTCCATCATAGCTTTCTGCTTCTCTGAAAGCTTTAAGTGTTTGATTCATATTTGCACCCATAGCTATTTGTGCTACATAAACATAACCATAAGTTGCTGCTATCATACCTAAATCTTTCTTTCTTATTTTCTTACCAGAAGCAGCAAATTTAGCTACTGCAGCTGTTGGAGTTGATTTAGATGATTGACCACCTGTATTTGAATATACTTCTGTATCAAATACTAGAACATTAACATTTTCTCCAGATGCTAGAACATGATCTAATCCACCAAATCCAATATCATATGCCCAACCGTCTCCACCTAAAATCCAAACTGATTTCTTAATCAAATAATCTTTACGATTTTCAATTTCTTTTAATATTTCATTTCCTCTAGCATTTCCTGAATCTTTACCTAATCTTGGAATAATCATACCAGCTGCAGCCTTACAAGCCTTAGCATCATTCTTGCCTTCAATCCATTCCTTAAAGTATTGGTTTAATTCAGAGTCAATTCCTAATGTAAGGAATTCATTCATTTCCATTTCAACTTTATCTCTAATTTGATTATTAGCTATTGCCATACCATATCCATATTCAGCATTATCTTCAAATAAGGAATTTGCCCATGCAGGACCATGACCTTCTTGATTCTTGCAGTATGGAGTTGCAGGTGCAGATGCTCCCCAAATTGATGAACATCCAGTTGCATTAGTTACTAGCATTCTATCGCCAAATAATTGAGTCATTAATTTAGCATAAGGTGTTTCACCACAACCAGCACATGCTCCAGAGAATTCTAAAAGTGGTTCTTGGAATTGGCTGTTTTTTAAATTAGTTGGCTCAAATTGATCAGCCTTACTCTTAACTGACATTGCGAATTCCCAGTTCTTTGATTCTTTCTCGTATTCTTCTTCAAAATGAGTCATTACTAATGCCTTTTCTTTAGCAGGACATATATCTGCACAGTTTCCACATCCTGTACAATCCAATGGTGATACTTGCATACGATATTCTAATCCTTCAGTACCTTTACCGATTGGTTTAATTGTTTCAAATGTTTCAGGTGCATTAGCTTTTTCATCTGAATCTACTAATATTGGTCTAAGAACTGCATGTGGACATACATATGAACATTGGTTACATTGGATACAGTTTTCTTTTATCCAATGAGGAACATCAACTGCTACGCCACGTTTTTCATATTGAGTTGTTCCATTAGGGAATGTACCATCTTCTCTTCCAACAAAAGTGCTTACTGGAAGGTTATCTCCCTCTTGTCTATTCATTGGTACAGCAACATTTTTGATGAAATCTGGTAAATCAACATCTTCTTCTTCATCAATTGCATTTTTCCATGATTCAGGTACATTTAACTTCACTGATGAATCTATTCCTCTATCAACTGCTTGATAGTTCATATTAACAATTTTTTCACCTTTTCTTCCATAAGTGTTTTTTATAGAATTCTTTAGGTGTGTTACTGCTTCTTCTACTGGTAAAACTTCTGCTAGTTTAAAGAATGCTGATTGCATTATCATATTAGTTCTACTGCCTAGTCCAATATCACTAGCAATTCTTGTAGCATTAATAGTATATAATTGAATATCATTTTCAGCTATATATCTCTTCATATAAGCTGGTAAATTTTCTTCTAATTCTTTTTTATCCCAAATACAGTTTAGTAAGAATGTTCCACCTTTTTTCAATCCCTTTAACAAATCATATTGATATACATAGGATTGTTTTGAGCATGAAACGAAATCTGATTCAGTAATTAAATAAGGTGATTTAATAGGAGTTTTACCAAATCTTAAGTGAGATATAGTAACTCCGCCTGATTTTTTACTATCATATGAGAAATATGCTTGAGCATACATATCAGTATCATCACCGATAATCTTAATAGCTTGTTTGTTTGCTCCAACTGTACCATCTGATCCAAATCCCCAGAATTTACATTTTATAGTTCCTTCTGGCTCTGTATTTATAGTTTCTTTTAATTCAAGTGATGTATTTGTAACATCATCAATTATTCCAATTGTAAATCCATGTTTTGGTTCTTCAGCCTTTAAGTTTTCAAAAACTGATAATATTTGTGAAGGAGTAGTATCTTTTGAACCTAATCCATATCTTCCACCAACTATAGTTGGTTGTTCTTCTTTTTCATAGAAAATATCAACAACATCAAGATATAATGGTTCGCCAAGTGCACCCTTTTCTTTTGTTCTATCTAATACAGCAATCTTCTTTGCTGAACTAGGGAATACATTGAAGAAATATTTTTCCGAGAATGGTCTATAAAGATGAACTTTTACTACACCAACTTTTTCACCTTTTTCCATTAAATAATCAATAGTTTCTTCTATTGTATCAGTAACAGAACCCATAGCAACAATAACTCTATCTGCTTCTGGATGTCCATAGTAATTAAATGGTTTATAATCTCTACCAGTAACTTTACTGATTTCTATTAAATAATCATTTGTAACTTCTACAATGTTTTTATAGAATGGATTAGATGCTTCAACACCTTGGAAATAAATATCTGGGTTTTGAGCAGTACCTCTTGTTACTGGATTATTTGGATTTAATGCACGATTTCTAAATTCTTGAAGGGCATCTTTATCTAATAATTTTTCTAAGTCAGCATAATCCATTACTTCTATTTTTTGTATTTCATGGCTTGTTCTAAATCCATCAAAGAAATGTAAGAAAGGAACTCTTCCTTTAATTGAAGCAAGATGAGCAACCCCGCCTATATCCATTACTTCTTGAACTGATCCTGAAGCTAATAATGCAAAACCAGTTTGTCTAGTAGCCATAACATCTTGATGATCTCCAAATATACTTAAAGCATGTGACGCTAAAGCTCTTGCAGACACATGGAATACGCATGGTAATAATTCACCAGCAATTTTATACATATTAGGAATCATTAATAATAAACCTTGAGATGCAGTATATGTAGTGGTTAATGCTCCTGCTTGTAGTGAACCGTGTACAGCACCAGCAGCACCAGCTTCTGATTGCATCTCTTTAACTAATACTTCTTGCCCAAATAAGTTTTTCTTTCCATTTGCAGACCATTCGTCTACGATTTCAGCCATTGTTGATGATGGAGTTATTGGGTATATAGCGGCTACATCAGTAAATGCATATGAAACATATGATGCTGCTGTATTTCCATCCATGGTCTTCATAATCTTTGCCATTTGATATCCTCCTTTGATATATAAAAATAATATTAATATTAATATAATTAAATTTCTTAACATATATTAGTATAATAAACATTGTTTTTATTGTCAATATTATATATTAATCAAATCATTCAGCTAAGCTTGCAATTTGCAAGTTTTCTTGCGTTTTACTTATTAAAATTTTTTTCTCTTTTCCCAATTTCTTTCATTATTCTTTCATTTAATGCTTTAGCTGCATTATATCCTAATCTTTTTTGTCTGTTATTTCTTGCAGCAACTTCAACTATCATTGCAGTATTTCTACCTGGACGTATAGGTATGGTAACTTTAGGAACCTTTACATCTAAAATCTCTGTAGTTTCTTCGTCTAATCCAATTCTATCATATATTTTATCTTCATCCCATAACTCTAGTTCTACAATTAGATCAATAAATTCATACTCTTTAACTGCACCTACTCCGTATAAACGTTCAATATCTAAAATCCCAATTCCTCTTATTTCCATAAAGTGTCTTGTTAGAGCAGGTGACGCTCCTCTTAATTGGCCTTCTACCCTTTTTATTTCAACTGTATCATCTGAAACTAATCTATGGCCCCTAATTAAGAGCTCTAATGCTGTCTCAGACTTACCTACTCCTGATATGCCAGTTATAAGAACTCCTATTCCATATACCTCCAATAAAACTCCATGGACTGTAGTTGAAGGTGCTATAACAAAGTTAATATGGTTTATTAGTTCATTTATTAGATTTGAAGTTGCTAAATCAGATCTTAAAACTGTTCTATCATATTTTTTACAAAGTTCTATTACTTCTGGAAATATTTCCAAACTCCTTGAAAAAATAAGTACAGGTATAGGATAGGACAAATATTTGTCGAGACTCTCATATCTAGCTTCTGATGACAAATCCTTTAGATATTGCCATTCAGAACTTCCTATTACTTGTAATCTTTCAGGCTCGAATTTTTCAAAGTATCCTGTAGCAGGCAATCCAGGTCTATATATTTCAGGGGAATATATCTTTATATTAACAGCATCTGTGGCTTTATAAATGACTTCTAAATATAATCCATTTATTAATTGATCTAAAGTTATATATTGCATCTACTCACTCCAAGGTCTCTTTGGTATAATAATAGCTGCTAAAAAATATGCTAAAATCCCACCAATGAATGCTGTTACGAACAATAGGAAGACCCATAACAATCTTATTATGGTTGAATCGATTCCAAAATATTCTCCTATTCCACCACAAACCCCTGCAATTTTTTTATCAGTTTCAGACAAATACATTTTTCTTTCCATAATTCATCTCCCCTTTTTTACTCGTTTTTATGGAACTGATTATATAATTCTTGAGCTGCTCTTTTATTCATACTCTCAACATCTGTTAACTCCTCAACTGAAGCTTTCTTTATCTTTTCTATACTTTGAAAATGTCTCATTAGAGATATTTTTCTTTTTTGTCCTATTCCCTTTATTTCATCCAATTCAGATTTAAATAAATCCTTTGTTCTTAAACTTCTATGATAGCTTATTGCAAATCTATGTGCTTCTTCCTGTATCTTGTATATAAGTCTAAATCCTTTAGAATCTTCTTTCATATGGTATTCTTTATTATTATATATAATACCCCTTGTCTTGTGAAAATCATCCTTTACTAATCCACAAACAGGTATATTAATTCCTAATTTTTCTAATACACTTAATGCTATATTTACCTGACCCTTACCACCGTCCATCATTATTAAATCAGGGAAACTAGAAAATCCCTTCTCTTGTAATTTATTATCCTCTAAGAGCTCTTTTTCTTCTAATCCTCTAGTAAACCTTCTGGTTAATACTTCTTCCAAACTTGCATAATCATTAGGAGTCTTTACAGATTTAATCCTAAAACGCCTATAATCAGACTTTTTTGCTTGGCCCTTTTCAAATACTACCATTGAACCAACAGATTGTACTCCGCTTATATTGGAAATGTCATATGCTTCAATCCTATTAGGCAAGTCATCTAAATCCAATAAATCTTGTATTCCTTCAAGGGTCTTCATATTGTCCCTTTGTTTCTTAATATACCTATCGCCATATTGATTAAGCATATCTATTGCATTTTTTCTTACCATATCAATAAGAGCCAGTTTTTCTCCCCTCTTTGGAGCAATAATACTTACCTTTGCTCCTCTTTTTGCCTCAAGCCATTTTGCTATTGCTTCTATATCTGTTATTTCTTCTTCTATTATTAACTCTTTTGGAATGTAAGCTGACCCAATATAGAATTGCTTAATAAATGAACTTAATATGTCTTTCTTATCTTCATTAAATGTATCTTCTATTAAAAAATGTTCTCTACCAACTATTCTACCATCTCTAACAAAGAAAATTTGTACACAAACTTCTTCAACACCTCTTGCCATAGCAATAATATCTTGATCAATTTGATTAGAAGCAGTAACAATTTTTTGCTTCTCTTTTAATACATTTAGCGAGTTTAGTTGGTCTCTGTATTTAGCCGCATTTTCAAAATCCAATTGCTTTGCAGCATTTTTCATTCTTTCTTCAGTAATGTGCACTACTTTATCATTTTTATTATTTAAAAATTGAATAATCTCATCTATGGTTTGCATATATTTTTTTTCATCAACATTGCCTAAACACGGACCTTGACATCTGCCTATATAATAGTTTAAGCAAGGTCTAAATTTTCCCAAGTTTTTTCCTAAATTCAATTTGCATGTTCTTATAGGATAAATAGTGTTCAAAATATCCAAAGTATCATTAACAGCAGTAGCACTTGGATATGGACCAAAATATTTAGCTTTGTCCTTTATTATTTTTCTTGTTTTAATTACTCTAGGGAATTTTTCGTTTATTGTGACTTTAATATATGGATATTGTTTATCGTCTCTTAATAAAATATTGTATTTTGGCCTATTTTTCTTTATAAGATTAGATTCTAATACTAAAGCTTCCACTTCATTGTCAACCATAATATATTCAAATTCACTAATATGACTAACCATAGCTCTGACCTTAGGAGCCTGATTGTTAGATGATTGAAAGTACTGCCTCACTCTTTTCTTAAGTGATATAGCTTTACCTACATATATTATTTCATCATTTCTATTCTTCATTATATATACACCGGGAGAATCCGGTAGTTTCTTTAATTCTTCATCTATATTAAACACTTCATCACCTTTGCCTGATTTATAACTATATTATAACATAAACATACCCATATAAAAAAGAAGGTTTAACCTTCTTTTCATATTTTACTAGTCTTGTTTTCTAACCAATTTCTTTCTTCTTCGTTTAAATAAGGAGATAGTTTCTTATATACTTTTTCATGGTAATCGTTAAGCCAGTCTTTTTCTTTAGGTGTTAGAATTTTTACATCTATACAATCTAAATCAATTGGGCAATATGATAACACTTCAAATTTCAAAAACTGTCCTGAATCAGTTTCAATATCTTCGTCTACTACAACTACATTTTCTATTCTAATACCATGTTTCCCTTCTTTGTAAACACCAGGCTCTATGGTGATTATCATCCCTTTTTCAAGTGGAATATTGTTTGGAGTTGCTGCAAATCTGTGAGGGCCCTCATGAACATTTAATAAATAGCCAACACCATGACCTGTTCCGGATTTGTAGTCTATACCTTCTTGCCATAATGGGTATCTGCATAATACATCTAAAACATGACCTGATGTGCCTTCTAAAAATCTAGCACTTATCAAGTTAATATGGCCTTTTAATGCTAATGTAAAATCATTTTTTTCCTCTTCTGATATTGGTCCTAAGGCTATAGTTCTAGTAATATCTGTAGTGCCTTCTAAATATTGACCACCTGAATCTACTAAATACAATCCTTCTTGCTTGAATTCTGCATTGTTAGCTTCAGAGGCTGAATAATGCATCATAGCTGCGTTATCTCCATAAGCTGAAATTGTATCAAAGCTTAATTCTAAAAAGTTTTCTTCTTCTTGCCTAAACTCTAATAGCTTTTCTTGAGATGTATATTCATTCATAGGAGTTTTTCCTATATTACTATCTATCCAATGAAAATACTTTACTAGAGCAAGACAATCTTTAATATATGCTTCTCTTTCATGAATGATTTCAAGAGGGTTTTTAACCCCTTTAAGCATAGTTGTAATATTCATTTCATCAATTATATTCACATTTTTTGGTATAACCTTATAAAGCCAGCCATTTATCTTGCCTTTATCTAAAGACATACTTGAATCCTCTTCAATATTTTCAACAAATTTAATAATGTCTTCATAGTCTTGTACTTCTATAGCATTTCCTTTTAAAAATTCTCTTGAATCATTGGATAACTTTTCCTTATCTACAAATAGAAATGATTTATCTTTTGAAATCAAAGCATAGGAAATAACTACTGGATTATATTTTATATCATTAGCTCTTATATTATAAAGCCAAGCAATATCATCTAAACTTCCTAGCAAAAAATAATCTATGCTCTTACCATTTAAATACTCTCTTACTTCTCCAATCTTTTCTTCTGGAGATTTCCCTACAATATCAGTTCCTAGAGTAAATATTTTACTTGTTGGAAATCCAGGTCTATCCTTCCATATTTCCCCAACCAAATCATATTTATCTATATAATCAATTTTCTTATTATTTAATACTTTTTGTAATTCCTCCACTGAAGATTGTGCAAATATCTTCCCATTAAATCCTAATCTGTCTCCATCATTTAATTTAGTTTTTAACCATTCTATATAAGTCGGATATCCAGGAGTATTCATTTTATATAGTTTGAATTCACTATTAGCAGTTTGCTTTTCTGCTTGAATGAAATATCTGCCATCTGTCCATAGTATTGCATCATCTTTGGTAATTACTATTATTCCCGCCGAACCTGTAAAACCAGATATCCATGCTCTTGTCTTATAATAATCAGCTACATATTCGGATTGATGTGGGTCTGATGTAGGCTCAATATAGGCTACTAACCCTCTTTCATTCATCAAAGACCTTATCTTTTCTAATCTTTCATTAACATTCATATTAAAATCCTCCAATAATCTATTAAATAATAAAATTATACCATAATTATACTATAACCCAATTTTTATTGTACAAACAAAAAAGTGAGTAAAGCTTTACCAGCTTTCTCACTTTAAATGCTAAACTAATATTTTCTTTAAAAAATCTTGTGTTCTAGGATTTTGTGGATTATTGAATAGTTCATTTGGTGTTCCTTGTTCAAGTATTAAACCATCATCCATAAATAAAACTCTATCCCCTACTTCTTTAGCAAAGCCCATTTCATGAGTTACAACAACCATAGTCATTCCGTCTTTTGCTAAATCCTTCATTACATCTAATACTTCTCCAACCATTTCTGGATCCAGAGCTGAAGTAGGCTCATCAAATAACATTACTTCAGGCTCCATGGCTAGAGCACGTATTATTGCAATTCTCTGCTGCTGCCCACCAGATAATTTTCTTGGATAAGAATTTGCTTTATCTTCCAAGCCAATTCTCTTTAGAAGCTTCATAGCAATTTCCTCAGCGCCTTTTTTAGACATATTCTTAACTTTAGTTGGAGCAATAGTTATATTCTCCATTACGGAAAGATGAGGAAATAGATTAAATTGTTGAAATACCATACCCATCTTTTCTCTTTGTTTATTTATATCTATACCTTTATCAGTAATTGAAACATCATCAACTATTATTTCACCACTAGTTGGTTCTTCCAAGAGATTTAAGCATCTTAAGAATGTACTTTTCCCTGACCCACTAGGCCCTATAACAACTACTACTTCGCCATCTTTTATCTCTTCATTTATGCCTTTAAGTACATGTAAGTCACCAAACTTTTTATTAAGATTCACTACTTGTATCACTAGCAGATAACCTCCCTTCGATTGCGCCCAAAATCTTAGATAATGTAAATGTAATTGTAAAGTAGATAATACCTGCTATTATCAATGGAGTAAATGGTTTATAAGTTATTCCTCTTAATGTATCCGCATTGTACATAAGATCTGGTATCGCAATAACTGATATAATTGCAGACTCTTTAACTAATGTAACAAATTCATTACCTAAGGCTGGTAATATATTTTTTAGAGCTTGAGGTATTATTATAAATTGCATACTAACTCCATAGCCCATACCTAAAGATCTAGCCGCTTCCATTTGGCCGCCATCAATTGATTGAATCCCCGCTCTTATAATCTCTGCAATATATGCGGAGCTGTTTAGGACAACTGCAAAAGTCCCTAAAAACATTCTCGAATCGGGCATAGGTAAAACCATAGGTAGTCCATAATATACAAGATATACTTGTAAAATCAGTGGTGTCCCTCTTACAAGTTCAATATATGCAGTCGATATAATATTAATAATTTTTGTTTTTGACATTCTCAACAGAGAAAGAATAATTCCTAATATAGTACCAAATACTACTCCAAAAAATGAAATCTGCAATGTTGCAAGGGTTCCATTTATATAGTAGGAATAATATTTTGAAATAAATTCAATTAATTCTGTAATTACATCCAAAATTCTAAAACCTCCCTACAAAAATTTTTGGCAAAGGAGTAACCTCCTTTGCCCACAAGTGTTCTTATTCTTGATCAGCTAATACTGTTGCTTCACTCATTAGTCTATCAACAGTACCATCGTTGATTAATTTTTCTAATATAGGGTTAATTTCTTCTATAAGATCTTCATTGCCTTTATTAAAAGCAATTGAAGCTGGGTCCTCTTTACCAAGATCTATTTCAGCCAAATACAAATCTGCGTTTTGCTCTACATATGATTTTGCAACTGGTTCAGCTAATACTACTGCATCAATCTTTTTGTTTTGTAACTCTAAAACCAAATCAGTTATCTTACTTAATCCTACAAATTCTGAATCTGGATATTGCTCAAATACGAATCTTTCTTGTGTTGTTGCTTTTTGAGCTCCAACAGGTTTGCCTGCTAAATCTTTAGGTTCTATATATTCATCTTGATTTTCAGCTCTTATTACCATTCTTTGGTTAGCTTGATAATAAGGAATAGAGAAATCTACAGTTTCAGCTCTTTCTTCAGTAGCTTCCATCCCAGCTATAACCATATCTACATCATCAGTAACTAAGGCTGCAATCAATCCTTCAAATTTCATATCTACAATCTCTAATTCCACACCTAATTCATCAGCGATTGCCTTTGCAATTTCAATATCAAAACCTACTATTTCATCTTTTCCATCTATTAGTTTATGGAATTCATATGGTGGATAATCAGCAGCTGTAGCTAATACGATTTTGCCTTTATCTTTAATTTCAGCCAATTTGCCGCCTTCTTCTGCAGGTTCCTCAGCTGGAGTTTCTGCAGGTGCTTCTGCAGGCGTTTCTGCTGGCTTCTCTGATTGACTACATGCTCCAAAAACAAATAACATACTAACCGCTAACAATATAAGTAATACTTTCTTTGACATAATAAATCCTCCTATTGATTTAATTTTTTTGAATTTACTTATAATAGTGAGGACCTCCTTATACCTTCGGAAATCTTATTCTCATTTATTGAAAAAGACTTCCAAAGCCTCTTGATAACCTTAAATTGTTTCAAGATTAAGACCTCCTTCTTCTAAATATAATTAATAGAACCATTATATGCTCTAATCAAATAAAATGCAACTTTAATTTTAATCTGATTATGACAATTTTTCGTTG
>JAQVYQ010000071.1 GCA_028708575.1 Tissierellia bacterium | reverse complement strand
TTTTAAAATATATGGTGATTTAAAATAATCCATATTGACAATTGGCTTTTCCTTGGCTATTCCAAGGTAATATAAATCAGTTGCTTTAACTTCATATTTTAGCATTAGATTTATTAAATCATCATTTAACAGTTTATAATCAGCAAATTTTGTAATAATATTTACATTTGAATTTTCTTTTATACTTCGCAGTATTTCTAATCCTTTTTTATTACTACCTAGGATTCTTATGTATGTTATAGGATTTTCATATACTTGAGTTATAGTATCTTTGCCTAAATTAGCTAACAGATGTATCAGTATTCTTTTTATTCTAGTAGAAGGATATCGTTTAGTCATTACATCCTTAATTAGTTCTTCTATATTGATATATTTGCCCCCTGAACTTATTATCCTATTTTCAAGGCCGTTTTCCATATCGAATATCTTATTTAATTGGTACTTATCTACAGTTCTAAAAATATATTGAAATATTTCATTATAGTTACTCATGGAATTAAATAACCCGTACTTATTAATAAAACCCTCTAAGTTTTTATATGTTTCATAAGATATATATTCTTTTATTGTTTTTAATTCATCGTTTAATATTCTATTTCTAATTGAAGTAGCAGAACATATTTCTGATGTTAAATCTGTATCATTATATTTATTTCCTTTTCGTTTTATTGATATTGGAGTAATATTTGATTTTAATCTTCTCAATGATTTTAAGTATTCAATTCCTAAAATATTATTTGATTGCTTTAATATTTTTGTGTAGTAAGATGTATCTTTAGGATTTACCATATTTATATAATCAGATAACGCTTTACTTCTAGCAGCAGAAAAAGAATGCCCTTTATTTAAATAGGATTTGAGATAAGCTTTAAATTCATATGGTTCTTCATAAAAGATATTGGCCATAGTTTCAAGTTCTTCTAGGTTTTCTGTTTCACTACCAAAAGATAAATAGTCAACAACATTTAAAGAATTAAGTATTCTAACTGCTCCATAAGCAAATAACTCGCCACTTTGAACAGAATATACGAAAGGCAATTCTATAACTAAGTCAACTCCATTTTCTATTGCAATTTTGGCTTTTGTCCATTTATCTATCAGAGAAGGTTCACCCCTTTGAACGAATGAACCACTCATCACTGCAATACTATGAGTAGAGTTTGTTAATTGTTTTGATGTTTTTAGATGATATCTATGTCCTAAATGGAAAGGATTATATTCTGTAACAAAACCGACAACCTTCATTGTGTCCTCCTAATTCATTGTTTTATTATATTATCTCATTTATTCATATAAAAACAATATTTATGTTGTTGATTTTTTCAATAATTTGTAATACTATTGTTATAGATAAAAATAATGGAGGTTAAAGGATGAATATTTTAGTTATTAACTGCGGTAGTTCATCATTGAAATATCAATTAATTGATATGAATGGTGAAGAAGTTTTAGCAATAGGATTAGTAGAAAGAATAGGTATAGAAGGATCTAGAATTAAGCATGATACTACTGGTAAAGAAAGATATATAATAGAAGAACCAATGAAAGACCATAGAAAAGCATTAGAATTAGTACTAAATGCTATAGTTGATGAAGAACATGGTGCAATTAGTTCTCTTGATGAAATTGGAGCAGTAGGTCATAGAGTAGTACATGGGGGAGAAGATTTTTCTGGTTCCATTATAATAGATGAAAATGTTATGGAAGCACTTGAAAAGAATGTTGAATTAGCACCACTACATAATCCACCAAATATTATTGGAATAAATGCATGTAAAGAATTAATGCCAAATATTCAAATGGTTGCCGTATTTGACACAGCATTCCACCAAACAATTCCAGCTGAAAATTATATATATGCACTTCCTTTTGAATATTATGAAAAATATAAAGTTAGAAAATATGGATTCCATGGAACATCACATAAATATGTTTCACAAAGAGCAGCTGAAATGACAGGAAAGGATATTAAGGACTTAAAAATAGTTACTTGTCATTTAGGCAATGGATCAAGTATTACAGCAGTAGATGGTGGAGAATCAATAGATACTAGTATGGGATTTACACCACTAGAAGGCTTAGCTATGGGAACTAGATGCGGTGATATGGATCCAGCTATTATTCCATTTATTATGGAAAAGGAAAACATGTCAATCGAAGAAGTAAACAAAATGTTAAACAAAAAATCTGGAGTATTAGGTATATCAGGTGTTAGTAGTGACTTTAGAGATTTAGATGAGGCAGATGAACAAGGAAATGAAAGAGCAACATTAGCTCTAAATTTATTTGCTAATAGAGTAAAAAAATATATAGCTGCTTATGCAGCTCAAATGGGTGGAATAGATGTACTAGTTTTTACTGCTGGATTAGGTGAGAACAGCCCTTCAATGCGTGAAAGAATATGTAAAGGCTTAGAATGCTTAGGTGCTACTATTGATAAAGAATTAAACAACGTAAGAGGAAAAGACACTATAATAAGCAATGAATCTTCAAAAGTAAAAATTATGGTTATACCAACTAATGAAGAACTGATGATTGCCAGAGATACTCTTGAACTAGTAAGCAACAGATAATTCTTGACAAATAGCTACCTACTTATGTATAATAATTGATGACAGTTTTCAGAGGTGAAGATGATGATATTTGATTTATCTAATTTTCTTGCAAGTAAAGATGTTTCTTTTCATCTAGAAGGTGAAATAGAAAGTAGAACTTTACCTAAAGAGAGTAATATAAAAGTCATCTCTCCTATTAGGTTTGTAGGAGATATTTTTAAAGTAGATGGCGAATATGACTTAAATGTAAATATTTATTATACAATTGATACTAATTGTAATAGGTGTTTAAAACCAACTACTATGGAGATGGAAACACTTTTATCAGAACAGATAATAATTGACAAAGGGAATATTAATATTGAAGAGTTTGACGAAGAGTTTATATATTTACAAGATTATCTCCTTAATATGGATGATTATATTTGGAGTCAAGTTGTAATTTCCCTTCCAATGAAAATTTTGTGCAGTAATAATTGCAAAGGATTGTGCCCACAGTGTGGCATAGATCTTAATACCCAATCCTGCAATTGTATGGATAATACAATTGACCCAAGGTTGGAAAAGTTAAAGGAACTTTTTCCTAAGGAATAAGGAGGTGTTTTTAATGGCAGTACCTAAGAGCAAAACTTCGAAACAAAGAAAGAATACAAGAAGAGCTAATTCTTATAGACTTAATAAAGCTACTGTTGTAGAGTGTCCACAATGTCATGAACCTAAACAACCACATAGAGTTTGTTTAAACTGTGGCTATTACAAAAATAGAGAAGTTATTGTCGTAGAATAATAAAAAAAGATAGTGAAGTGACTTCACTATCTTTTTTTATGAGATATTATTTCATAAGTTTTACAATTTTATTGTCAACAAGCTATTGATTTTTATCATTTACTAATATATATTTAAAATTAGTGGTATTCTTAGGAGGTTAATGATGAAAATAATTGTAGATGGAATGGGAGGAGACAATGCTCCTACCGAAATCGTTAAAGGAACAGTTGATGCGGTTAATGAATATGGTATTGATGCAATTATTGTTGGGAAAGAACAATTAATTAAAGACGAACTCAACAAATACAATTTCATATATGAAAAAATTGAAATATTAAATGCTGAAAATGTTATTAGTAATGATGATGATCCAGCTATGGCTATTAGAAGAAACAAAAATAGTTCTTTAGTAGTAGGATTAAATGCTCTTAAAGATGGGTTAGGAGATGGATTTATCTCTGCTGGAAGCACAGGTGCATTATTAGCAGGTGGCTTGTTTATTATAAAAAGAATTCAAGGTATTGATAGAGCAGCAATTACTTCAGTTTATCCTACAAGCAATGGTATTTCATTATTAGTCGATGCTGGTGCAAATGCTGATTGTAAGCCACAGTATTTGAAACAATTTGCCTTAATGGGATCCATATATACAGAAAATGTTTTAGGAAAAAAGAATCCTAAAGTTGGACTAGTCAATATAGGAACTGAAGAAGGAAAGGGAAACCAGCTAGTAAAGGGAGCTTATGAATTATTAAAAAATGAAGACTTAAATTTCATTGGAAATGTGGAAGGACGAAATCTTCCAACTGGAGAAGTAGATGTAATAGTTTGTGATGGCTTTGTTGGTAATGTAGTCCTTAAACTAACTGAGGGTATGGCTATTACTATCTTTTCTATTTTGAAAAAGTCTCTTATGTCCAGCACTAAGACTAAAATTGGAGCGTCACTTATTAAGTCAGAATTAAGTGAAATTAAGAAACTAATGGACTATAGAGAATATGGTGGAGCACCACTTTTAGGTACAAGATTACCTATTGTTAAAGCTCATGGTAGTTCAGATGCTTATGCTATTAAAAATGCTATTAGACAATTAATATCTTTCATAGATAAAGATATAATAAAATTAATAGAAAATAATATGGAACAGAATATTAACAAAATGGAGGAGTAAAATGTTAACTGATAAATTAATAGAAATTATATCAACACAATTCAATATCGAGCAAGATAAAATAACTAATGAAACATCTTTTAAGGATGATTTAAATGCTGATTCTTTAGATTTAGTTGAATTAATAATGTCTTTAGAAGACGAATATGAAATAGAAATTGATGATGAAGACGCTGAAAAAATAAAGACTGTTGGCGATGCAATTGATTTTGTAAAAGATGTATTAGGTGAAGATAACTAGATAATTCAATAGATTTTGGAGGAATTATTTTGGATAATGAAAGAATAAGAGAGTTAGAGCCTCTTCAAAAAAGGCTTAATTATTATTTCAATGATATAGAAGTTTTGGATACTGCTTTAACTCATAGTTCCTATGCTAATGAACACAATTTACACATAAGTAAGTGTAATGAAAGATTGGAATTCCTAGGAGATACAATTGTTAACATTATTGTTAGTCAATATTTATATAAAAAATATCCTTTCTACCCTGAGGGTGAATTAACAAAAATTAGGGCAAAAGTGGTATGTGAACACTCTTTGGCTTTAGTTGCTAGAAGTATTGATTTAGGTAAGTATTTACTCTTAGGTAAAGGAGAGGAATCAACTGGCGGAAGAGATAGAGAATCCATATTAGGAGATGCTAGCGAAGCTATTACTGGCGCCGTTTTTATTGATAGCGATTTTGATACCGTAAATAATTTACTTTTATCAAATTTTGAGGCAGATATTGTTCATGCTGTAACAAAGGGTAATTTATTTATTGATTATAAAACAGAATTACAAGAAAAATTACAAAGAGCTACTAAAGGTAAAATTGAATATGTTTTAGTAAAAGAAGAAGGTCCTGACCATAATAAATTGTTTCATATGGATGTAACAATAAATAAAGAAACTATAGGTTCTGGAGTTGGGCGAAATAAAAAAGAGGGCGAACAAATGGCAGCCAAAGAAGCCTTAATTTTATTAGGCGATGATTATGAATAGACATTATATAATTCCAATTTTTGTACCCCATTTCGGATGTCCTCATGATTGCATTTTTTGTAATCAAAAAAAGATTACAAATTTATCTACTAATGTTACTCAAAATGATATAGAAATTATCATTGAAAAGTATTTAGGATATTTCAAAACTGAGGGATTTATAGAAGTTGCTTTTTACGGCGGAAGTTTTACAGCCATTGATATAGAAACTCAAAGAAGTTTATTAGAGATTCCTTTTCAATATAAAAAAAAAGGAATAATTAATGAAATAAGATTATCTACTAGACCAGATGCAATAAATGAGACTATCTTAGAAAACTTAAAAAAATATAGTGTTGATACTATTGAGCTTGGCGTTCAATCATTAGATATAGATGTATTACAAGCGAGCGAGCGAGGACATGATACAAGTAGTGTTTACTATGCTAGCCAATTAATCAAAGATAATAAATTTAAACTTGGCTTACAGATGATGATTGGATTACCACATGATAATCTTGAAAAATCACTGCATACTTGTAATGAATTTATTAAACTCAAACCTGATTGTGTAAGGATTTATCCAACACTAGTTATTAGAGATACTTATCTTGAAAAGATGTACTATGATGGTATTTATAAGCCTTTAGATTTAAATGAAGCAATTGAACAAACTTCTATATACCTAATGCTTTTTTATATAAATGGTATAAATGTTATTAGGGCAGGTTTGCAACCAACAGATAATATTCAACTTGGCAAAGATGTGGTTGCTGGTCCTTTTCATGCTGCATTTAGACAATTAGCTGATGCAAATATCTTTAAAATATTAATTGATTATTATTTTAAAGATAAAATAATTGAATTCAATGGTCTTGATTTAATTATTAAAGCCAATAGCTGTATGATATCTACAATATCAGGACAAAAATCATCTAATAAGATTTATTTGATAGATAAATATAAATTTTCTAATATAAAAATATACGAAAGTAATATGGATAAAAGTGTTATATCAATTACTATTGGTGGATTTTATGATATTATTGATTTAAACAGTCTTATTAAAGAGTTCTTAATAGTATGGAATAAGTAGTAATAAAAGGTTTCCATTTTGGAAACCTTAGTTTATTAATGTATAAAACAGTTTGTATTCTTTTCAATATATAAAAGGTCGTGATAGTATGTATCTTAAAAAAATTGAAATGCAAGGCTTTAAATCCTTTGCTGATAAAACAGAAATTGAATTCAAAAATGATATCACAGCTATCGTAGGTCCTAATGGTAGTGGTAAAAGCAACATTTCCGATGCTATAAGATGGGTTCTTGGTGAACAAAGTATAAAAAGCCTTAGAGGTAATAAAATGGAAGACATAATATTTTCAGGAACGTATAAAAGAAAGGCTTTAGGATATGCAGAAGTCACAATAACATTGGATAATTCAGACCAGACATTACCAATTGATTATAGGGAAGTTGCTGTTAGTAGAAGAATGTTTAGATCAGGAGAAAGTGAATACTATATAAACAAAAATTCTTGTAGACTAAAGGATGTCAAAGAATTATTTATGGATTCTGGTATAGGCAAAGATGGATATTCAATTATTGGACAAGGTAGGATAGAGGAAATACTATCAAATAAACCTGAAGACAGACGAAATATATTTGAAGAAGCTGCTGGAATAACTAAGTATAAATCAAAAAAAGAAGAATCAGAAAGAAAGTTAGAAAAGACTGAAGTTAATTTAACTAGAATCAACGATCTCATATATGAAATATCTAAACAAAAAAACTCTCTTGAAATTGATGCAGAAAAAGCCACAAAATTTAAAAAATATTTTACAAGATTAAGAGAACTAGAAGTGAATCTTTTTATAAGAAACATTCGCAAATTAGAAAAACAAATAAGTGATATAAAGATTGAGAAAGAGAAATTAAATAATGATTTAATAATTGTTGAAAATGAAAAAAATGAAATTGAAAATAAATATAACAATAACAAACAATATATACAAGAACTGGAGTCACAGATTGATGATAATAGAACTATAAAATTTGATACAATTCAAACATATGAAAAAAACAAAAATCAAATTTCATTAATTAATGAAAAAGAGGGTTATTTTAATAAAGATTTAGATAGATTGCAAAAAGAAAAAGATGATTTACAATATAATATTCAACAAATAGAAAATTTCAAAATAGCTGTAAATAAAGAATTAGAAGACTTAAATGCTAAATTTTGCAAAATAGAATCTGAATATGATTTAAAATGTTCAGAATTAGATAATTTGAATAAAAGTTTACATAATCTAGAATTGGAACTAGATACTCATAAAAATACTATGCAATCTTACTATAATTTTTCAACTGATAAAAAGAGTCAGATTAAATCTATTGATGCATTTAGAGATAATATAGATAA
>JAQVYQ010000018.1 GCA_028708575.1 Tissierellia bacterium | reverse complement strand
AAAACAAAAAAATATTTATTATTTAGATCTGTTCTTACAGATCATATTTTCATGCGTATTTTAATTTAAATTATTCCTAAATATTTCTTATTTCACCTCTTGACTTTTAATAGTTAGTCTTTCTAAACCATAAATATTAATATATTCTATAAAGTAAATTGAGAATATATTCAAATAATATAGAAATGTAATAAAGAATTATTAGCTAATTAAAATTATATTCCATAATATAGCAATAAAATTCTGAAAAATAATAAAATTTATGAATTATTGATAAAATCCTTGCATACTAATTATTGATAGGAATTACATAGTAAATAAAGGGGGAATTAGAAATGACAATAAAGTATGTTGCAGAACCATTTAGGATTAAAATGGTAGAAACACTTAAGGTGCTTAGCAGAGAAGAAAGAGAAGAAAAGATTAAGGATGCTAAATATAATCTTTTCAACCTAAAATCAGAAGATGTGTATATTGATTTATGTACTGATAGTGGTACAAATGCAATGAGTTCAGAACAATGGGCTGGCATAATGGTTGGAGATGAATCCTATGCTGGTTCAAAGAGTTACTTTAAACTTATGGAAGCTGGTAAAGATATATTTGGCTATGAAATTATTCAACCAGTACATCAAGGGCGTGCTGCAGAAAAAGTATTATTCCCAGTATTAATATCTAAAGGGAAGTATGCCATAGCTAATATGTTTTTTGATACAACAAGAGCTCATGTTGAATTAGCTGGTGGTAGGGCAATAGATTGTGTAGTAGAAGAAGCAAAAGACCCTACTATAAGAGCTCCTTTTAAAGGAAATATGGATGTTGAAAAACTAGAGGCAACTATTAATGAACTTGGAAAAGAAAATGTAGGATTAGTTGTAATGACTATAACTAACAATTCTGCAGGTGGTCAACCTGTATCAGTTCAAAATATGAGAGATGTTTCAGCCGTTTGTAAGAAATATGGTATTCCATTGGATATAGATGCTGCTAGGTTCTCGGAAAATGCTTATTTTGTAAAGCAAAGAGAAGAAGAGTTTAAAAACTCAAGTATTAAAGAAATTACAAGAGAAATGTTTAGCTATGCAGATACATTTTCAATGAGCGCTAAGAAAGATGCTATTGTAAATATGGGTGGATTAATAGGTATTAAAGAAGATGATCAAGAATTGTATCAAAAAGTAAAAGCAAATTGCATATCAAATGAAGGTTTTACCACATATGGAGGCTTATCTGGTAGAGATTTAGAAGCATTAGCCATTGGACTATATGAAGGTCAAGATGAAGACTTCTTAACTTATAGAATAGGCCAACTAGAATATCTAGCAGCAAAACTAGACAATGCTGGTATAGCATACCAAGCACCAGTAGGAGGACATGGATTATTTATTGATGCAAAAGCAATGTTCCCACAGATTCCATATTATGAGTATCCAGCTCAAGCACTGGCTATTGAACTATACAAAGAAGCTGGAATACGAACTAGTGAAATAGGTTCTTATATGATGGGTAATGATCCTGATACAGGTGAACAATTGGAGGCTCAATTTGAGTTTACAAGGCTTGCAGTTCCAAGGAGAGTTTATACACAAGCACATTTTGATATTATGGCAGATGCTCTTATAGCAATTAAAGATAGAGCAGACAGCATTAAAGGCTACAGAATAGCTTGGCAACCAATGATTTTACGTCATTTCCAAGCACATCTAGAACCTATTGTATAAGGTATACTATTAAATGATTAGCTCTTGTATCAATTTTTACAAGAGCTAATTGTGGATTATCTTGATGTTTCCAACTCAATTCTTTGACTCAATTTTATTTACTTAAGGGTTGTAATTCATCTTAGTTGTTTTAGTTTTTAATACTAATTCGTGTTAATTAGTAACTCTAAAAAATGAAAATGAGGTGAAATCATGAGTAATAAAAATAATCAAATCAATGCTGTAGGCAGAGAGACATTCAACAATAAATTAGGATTCATTTTAGCTTGCGTTGGTTCAGCTGTGGGCATGGGCAATATTTGGCTATTTCCTACTAGAGTATCCCTTTACGGTGGTGGAACATTTATATTACCTTATATTTTCTTCGTAGTAGTGATTGGATATTCTGGATTAATTGGAGAAATGGGTCTAGGTCGTTCCACTAGAAATGGTCCTATTGGAGCCTTTGCAAAAGCCATGGGCTCTAAAGGGAAAAGTGAAAATATGGGGCGTTTATTTGGATTTATCCCTACAATTGGAAGTTTGTTATTAGCTATAGGCTATACTGTTGTTATAAGTTGGATTTTAAAATATACTGTAGGAGTCTTCACAGGTTCAATATTCACACCAACTTCTATGGAGGAGTTCGGAGCAGCCTTTGGGGGTATGGCATCCTCATTTGGTAATACTACATGGGTTATAATAACCATTTTGCTATCTTTTTTTATAATGAATGCTGGGGTTGCAAAAGGTATCGAAAAATTAAATAAATTTATGATGCCTCTATTTTTCGTATTATTCATAGTTTTAGCTATATATATCTCTACTTTACCAGGTGCTGCAGATGGTTACAGATATATATTTACTTTTGACCCTAAAGGCTTATTAGATCCAATAGTGTGGATTTATGCATTAGGGCAAGCGTTCTTCTCCTTATCCCTTGGAGGTAGTGGTACAGTAACTTATGGTTCATATCTTAAAGACGACGAAGATATATTATATAGTGCTAAGATAGTTGCCATATTTGATTCAGCAGCTGCTTTATTAGCAGCATTGGTAATAATACCTGCTATGGCAACAACAGGTAGTCAATTGTCTGAAGGTGGACCAGGCTTATTATTTATTCATCTTCCTAATTTGTTTAAGAACATGCCAGGAGGTAGAATTGTTGCAATAATATTCTTTGTAGCAGTTACATTTGCTTCAATGACATCAATTGTAAATTTATATGAAACTTCAATAGCAGCCTTACAGGATGAATTCAAATTTTCCAGGACTAAATCAACTCTTACCATAGGTGCTTTAGGATTAATTTCTAGTTTGCTAATTCAGGGTATAGTAGGAGAATGGATGGATGTTGTTTCTATTTATATAAATCCTATAGGAGCAGTAATAGCAGCAATTATGTTCTATTGGGTATTTGGGACTAATTATACTAAAAATGAACTTCAAAAAGGCCGATCTATACAAATTGGCGGATGGTTTGAACCTATGACTAAATATGTTTTCGTATTTGTAACAATTTTAGTTTATATTTCAGGTGTTCTTCTAGGAGGAATTGGTTAAAAATAAATAGTATAATTCTTGATATGACACCCTCAAAGTGGGCAGTCTATTAATTGAGATAGATTGTTTACATTGAGGGTGTTTTCAATAGAAAACAATTTCCTATTGAATTGACAATTATAAAAAATTCATGTAGAATAATAGAGTGTAAACGAGGCGAAAAGGTCGCCTCGTTGAAACGCTCATCTGGTTTTTTGCATTGTGCAAAAAATCTGATTGAAATATTCTTATAAATGCGCCCGTAGCTCAGTGGATAGAGCATTGCCCTCCTAAGGCATGTGCGGAGGTTCGACTCCTCTCGGGTGCGCCATAAATTTTGGTGATATAATGGATGAATATTATATGAATGAAGCAATAAAAGAAGCAAGTGTATGCACCTATGAAGTTCCTGTAGGTGCTATTATAGTTCATGAAGGAAATATAATTGGAAGAGGCCATAACCTTATTGAAACAACAAATGATCCTACAAGTCATGCAGAAATAATCGCTATTAGACAAGCAAGTAGCTATTTAAATAGCTGGAGACTGATAGATTGTACAATATATGTAACTCTTGAGCCATGCCCTATGTGTGCAGGAGCCATAATTAATTCTAGAATTAAAAGACTTGTAATTGGAGCTCTAGATGAAAAAAGGGGATGTTGCGGTTCAGTAGAAGACCTAGTACGTCACCCTAGATTTAATCACAGACTTGATTTAACTATTGGTGTTTTAGAAGAAGAATCTAGTAAACTGTTAAAAGATTTTTTTAAACAATTAAGGGAAGATAAAGAAGGTTCTAAATAAGATAATAATATGGAGAGATGTCCGAGCTGGCTGATGGTGGCGGTCTCGAAAACCGTTGCACAGTTCATGCTGTGCCGGGGGTTCAAATCCCTCTCTCTCCGCCACATTAAAGTCATGTATGATTTAACTCATACATGACTTTTTCCATTTCGTATGATAAAGTAACTAGATGAAGATAATTTAGATAATAGGAAACATACAAATTAGAATTTGCTTAGAGGTGTCGATGTGAAAAAGAAGATATTATTTGGGGTAGTGTGCTTACTGTTTGTCATTACATCGTGGATGATTGCAACGGGTTTTTCAGTACAAACAAGCGCCTATATTACAGACGACTTTACTGTGGCTGAAGATGGCAGTGAAATCACTTTTCATACAGGTGTCGGTTCATCAATGGGATTCATAAGAGGATACAAGGATGAAGGCGGCGGGATATACCCGCACTATTTGAAATTCTATTCTGCATGGGGAGGCCTCAACAGCTCATTAGGCGCCAAAAGTGAGTACACCCTAAGGCTTAGTCCAGAAGACACAGAAATATATGTCTATCACGGGGACAGTGGGTATAAGTTGTCTTTGAAAAAAGATAAGACAACAGGCACATGGTATCGAGTTCGATGAATTCCAGTTTGTTGCGTAGAGTTTGAGCATAATCTTGGTCACATAATAGTTCAAATCCCAACTTAAAAATCGGGTGAAATCTTAATACAGCAGGGCTTGTAAAAATACGTGACTTTCCTAAATTGTAGGAAAGTCACGTATTTTTACAATAAACTTTTAAATTTCTATAATCATTAAATAATATTTATCTTAGTTCTTAACTAATTACTTATGTTCCTTCAATAATCTATCCTTTATGCTCCATAAGTCATAGGATAAGTCAACAAAGTATTCGTGAGGTTTATCAAATCTTTTTACTTCATCCCATAGGGAATCTATTTGCTCACTACAATATTGCTGAATTTCATGAACATTAGGACTAGTATAAACTTTTTGACCTTTATCAAATATTTTTACTAGTAAACTTTTAGCATAGAAATTATTAACCTTTTTTCGCTTCCAAGTATAAAGAGGGTGGAAGATTTCGTAAGTTTTACTAGTATCGATTACTTCATCATGTAATGTGACTACATCTGCAATTGCTTTATTGGTGCTTCTATCAAACAATCTATATACTTGTTTAAATCCAGGTGTTGTAATCTTTCCTACATTTTCACTTATTTTAATCTTTGGAATAATTTTTTCTCCGTCATCAATTGCTGCTAATTTATAAACTCCACCAAAGACTGGGTTGGACATAGCTGTTATAAGTCTTTCACCAACACCAAATGAGTCAACTTGTGCACCTTGATTTAATAAGGTTTCTATAATATTTTCATCTAAACCACTTGATAATGTGATCTTACAATCTGAAAAACCTGCCTCATCTAACATTTTTCTAGTTTCTTTTGAAAGATATGCAAGGTCCCCACTATCTATTCTAATGCCCTTAGGTCTAAATCCTAATGGGATAACAGTTTCATTAAAGCATTTTATAGCATTAGGAATACCTTGTTTAAGAACATCATAGGTATCAACTAATAATGTACAATCATCCGGATAAACTTTAGCATATGCATTAAAAGCTTCTAATTCAGTATCAAACAACTGTATCCAACTATGAGCCATAGTTCCTAGAGCTGGTACACCGTATTCTCTATCTACAATTGTATTTGCAGTTCCTATACATCCACCAATATACGCTGCTCTAGCTCCTAATATTGCAGCTTCAGAGCCTTGGGCTCTACGAGAACCAAATTCCATAACTTTTCTACCTTTTGCTGCTCTCACAATTCTATTTGCCTTAGTTGCAATTAGAGATTGGTGATTAATTGTTAATAATATCATAGTTTCTACAAGTTGAGCTTGAACCACTGGCCCTCTTACTATTATTAGTGGTTCTTGTGGAAAAATTGGTGTCCCTTCTGGAATTGCCCAAACATCACAGGAAAATTCAAAATTCTTTAGATAGTGCAAAAACTTTTCACCGAAGATTTTTTTACTTCTAAAATATTTAATATCCTTTTCACTAAATTTTAAATTCTCCATATATTTTATTACTTGTTCTACACCAGCCATAATTGCATAGCCGCCGTCATCAGGAATGCTTCTAAAATACATATCAAAATATGCAGTTTTGTCAGCCGTTCCATTTTCCAAGTAACCATTTGCCATAGTAAACTCATAGTAGTCTGCTAACATGCTAAGGTTACTTTTGTCCATCCAAACTAATTCGTTCATTACAATGCTCCTTTGTCTAAATAAGTTAAGTCATACTAATTTGCTTATATTCATTATATAACTGAAGATTAGATAATACAATAATTACAAAAAAATTGAAGGGTAATTTCTCAATACTTCTTAGAAAATTACCCTTCATTTAAAATAGAATTGTTTACAGCTACTCCAACTACAGTTATCTGGTTCTATCACCATCAAATACTCTACACTCCTTTTAAATTACATCGATTAGTTTTTTTATTCTAATGCTGTAATTTAACTATTAAATTTTAGATTTCAGATTTAAGATGTGAAACTAGCTCTTATATCCATTGCCTTAATTATACTTCACTTACTAAAGTGATCCTAGAACATACTTAAATCTAACTTCTTGAGATACTTAAACATCCTTCTAAAACTATGCTTCTTGGTATACTTAACCACCCTTTAGAATTTATTTTCTTAAGATACTTAATTACCTTTAAAGCTTTGTCTCTTAAGACACTTACACATCATTTAATACCTTATAATAATTTGATGCTTTGCTGACTTTACTAAAATACTTCTAAAACAAACTTACAACCAATTCACCTAAAGTTTCAATGCATAGAATAAATACATTTGCTTGATTAACATACTCAAGACTTTTTAGCTTTCTATGCAATCTCCCTGTGTTAATCTCAAAAACTAACTGGTATTAACATTTTGCGGCTGGTAGTAGCTGCAACAATTCTATTGTTTGCAATAGCAAATTAATTAGCTAAACTATTAACTTACTATTGTATCTATATTATACCCAGAAAATATAATTTAAACATTAAAAAGTAAAAAAAGCTAAAATATTTTAGCTTTTTTTACGAATTATTTATTCAATACTTTTTTACCTTTTTCAGTTACACTTAACATTCTTATAGGAGTCACATTGCAGTTTGAAACAGTACAACCACGACATTTACTTTCGCAAGTAGGGGATCCCATATCTTCCTCTACATATCCCATTCTAATCAATTGAAAAACCATATCTTCAACCATATTTTCAGATATGTTTAAACTCTTTCCTATTGAAGATTTTGAATAAGTTTTTGACGTATATAATTCTTTTAATATTTCTTTTAGCATTTAACCACTCCTTAAAATCCTAACAAACTTCCAATCTGATATATAATTACAGATAAAATCCAACCTATAATAAAAGGATAAATCGCTATAAAGACTGCCCATTTATTGGATTTTGTTTCCTGTTTAACTGTGGCTATTGTAGCAGCACAAGGAGTATATAACAATGTCATTACCATAAAAGAAATAGCAGTTAGTGGTGTAAAAGCACCTTGAACAGCAGATATTAGGGCAGCACCTTCACTACTTCCAGCATATACCATTCCTAATACAGCTACAACTGCTTCCTTTGCAGCTATACCAGCAAACAAACTAACTGATGCTTGCCAAGTACCAAAACCAGCAGGTGCAAAAATAGGTGCTATAATCGATCCTATTTTTCCTAGAATACTTTCTTGGCTGTATGGTACAACGCCTAATGGGAATCTTGATAATATCCATAATAAAGTTACTACAGCAAAAATAACTGTTCCAGCTCTCTTCAAGAAATCCCATACCTTATCCCACATATCTCTTAGAACACTTCTCATAGAAGGTAGTCTATATGGAGGAAGTTCCATAATAAAGTGAGATGATTCACCTTTAAATAGAGTTTTACTAAAAAGCTTACCCATTATTAAAGCAATAAGAATTCCTAAAAGGTATAGAGAAAATAGAACTAGTCCACCATTACTTTCAAAAAAAGCAGCAATAAAGACTAAATATATAGGTATTCTTGCACCACAAGACATAAATGGATTAATAAGAAGTGCAATCATTCTGTCTTTTTTATTTTCTAGGGTACGTGTTGCCATTATCCCCGGTACATTACAACCAAATCCTACAATCATAGATATAAAAGTTTTACCATGAAGACCCAAGGCTCTCATAACCCCGTCCATAACATAAGCAGCTCTTGCCATATAGCCAGTATCTTCCAGTATACCTAAGAAGAAATACAAAGTCATAATAAGAGGTACAAACACAAGAACAGCACCAACTCCACCAATAATTCCTTCTATTAAAAATGAAATCAACCAATCTGGTGAGTTCACTGCATATAAAAAACTGGATACTATAACAGCTAATGATTCAATCCAGCTTTCCACAATTCCACCAAGTAAATCTTGACCTATTACAAATGTAAGCTGAAAAATCATATACATAATTAGTGCAAATATTGGAATTCCTAAGTATTTATTTGTAACAGCTTTATCTATTTTATCAGTAAGAGTAACCACAGTTTCATCAGGTTTTTTTACTGATTTTTCTATTATATTATTTATAAAATCATATCTTTTGTTTACAATTTCAAGTTCCCAATCCACAGATTTATCTTTTATTGCAATAAGTCTTTCATTTACATGGTTTCTACCTTTTACATGATTTATTACCTCTTCGTCGCCTTCTAATATTTTAATTGCAATCCAGTCACTTGAATAGCCTTCTGTTCTTCCTTCTAATAATTTTTTTAGTTCTTCAATTTCCTTATGGATTTCTTCACCATAACTGATTTTGTTAACTGGGGCATCCTCATTAATAGTATCCACAGCTTTTTCAATTAATTCGTTAATGCCTTTTCTCTTAGATGCAACTGTTGAGATTATAGGTATACCTAATTGTTTTGATAAATCATTAAGATTTATATCTATTTTCTTTAGTTTTGCTTCATCCATCATATTAAGAGCAATTACTATCTTTGTTCCCATTTCTAACAATTGAGTAGTTAAATAGAGATTTCTTTCTATATTAGTAGCATCTACAACATTAATAACAACATCCGGATTACCTTGAATAATAAAGTCCCTAGCGACTATTTCATCTTCAGAATAAGCACCTAGACTATAAGTCCCAGGTAAATCTACAACATTGTATAATTGGTCATTAAATCTAAGTTTTCCTTCTTTTTTTTCTACAGTAACCCCAGGCCAATTTCCTACGTGTTGGTTTGAACCTGTCAAAGCATTAAACAAAGTTGTTTTGCCACTATTTGGGTTACCTACTAATGCAATTGTGCGCATCTATTCACTCCTTTTAAATTGATAATCGTTATGAATATGCAATAAAAAATTATACCACAGATATTTTATTTGCTAATCCTCTTCCTAAGGCTAATTTATTACCTGATAAAGATAATATAATAGGACCAACATCGTTCTTTAAAATTTTAAATTTTGCCCCTTTATTTAAACCAAGTTCATATAGTCTTTTATTAACATTTCTTCCACCTGAAATCGAGTTTACTTTACCTTCTTGACAAGGTTGTAAATCCACTAATGTTCTTTCTGTCATATGGATCATTCCTTTCCGCATTAGCTAAATGATAAGCATTATCATTTATGTATTTATATAATATAACTTTTTGCAACTAATTGCAATAGTTTTATTTGGATAAGATAAAATAAAATGTAAGACCGGTTTTCTTTATAAATTATTGTTGATTTTATTTCCAAATAATTATATAATGAAGTAAAGGTCAAAGAAGGTCAAATTAATTTTACCTTTGGAATGGAGATGGTTTAAATGGAGTATAAAGACTATTATAAAACTCTTGATGTAGACAAAAATGCATCAGAAGATGATATAAAGAAAGCATTTAGGAAATTAGCAAAGAAATATCACCCTGATTTAAATCAAGATGATAATGAAGCGCAAGAAAAATTTAAAGAAATTAATGAAGCTTATGAAGTATTAGGGGATCCAGAAAAAAAGAAAAAATATGATACATTTGGCAGCGGATACAATTTTTCAGGTGGTCAAAACTTTGATCCTTCACAATATGGCTATTCTTATAATTCAACAGGGAATGCAGGGGATTTTAGTGACTTCTTTGAGACCATCTTTGGTGGCATGGGAAATAACAGTAGAACTAGTCGTAGCTTTAGCTTTGAGGATTTTTTTGGTGGTGGAAACAGCAGACCAAGAAGCGCAGCTCAAAGGCAAAGCTATGAATCCGAATTAAACATAAGCTTAGAAGAAGGATTTAATGGAGCAACAAAGAAAGTAAGTTTAAATTATGGTGGGGAAATAAAAAGACTCTCTGTAAAGATTCCAAAGGGTATGCTTCCAGGAAAGAAGTTAAAGGTTAAAGGTAAAAAATGGGGCCTAAATGGAGATATTATATTTAAAATAAATTTGATTGAAGATGGTAAGAACAAATTAGATGGACTAAATATTATAACTAAGGTGGACGTTCTGCCTTGGGAAGCAGCCTTAGGAACAAAAGTAGTCGTAAACACTATGATAGGAAAAATAAAGGTAAGTATTCCAAAGGGGATTACAGGTGGAAAGAAAATTAGGCTAGCTAATAAAGGCTATGTAGATACAAAAGGTAATACTGGAGATTTGTATATAGAGATAAATATAATAAACCCACCAAATCTCTCAGATGAAGAAGAAGAACTTTACCAACAACTAAGCGAAATATCAACCTACAACCCAAGGGGATAAGGAATAGGTAAGAACTAAGAACTAAGAACTAAGAGTGTAAATGATAAAAAGGAACCGACCCCTTTTATCATTCAAGAAGGAATAGGTAATATGTGAGAGTTAGGCTTATGATAATAGAATGAAGTGAACATTTGGAGACTTGAGTAGAATTCTTAGCTCATGGAGATGGAAAATCCGTTAAGCAGCTTTCACGCCCTAAAGATAGACACCAAAGACATTGAAAGCTGTAGGGTTTTTCATTGGAATGAGCTGTAGAATTCTTCAAGTCTATCAATAGTGAACGGAATTCTATTATCATAAGCCGGATCCTGGCTGAGATATTAGGAAGTTGTGTAGGGTAAGTAATAGGTAAGAGAGGTGTTGTTTTATGGATTTGAATAAATTTACTAAAAAGAGTATTGAGGCAGTACAGGAATCTCAAAATATTGCTATAAAATATGGAAATCCTCAACTAGAAGAAATTCATATTCATTATAGTCTACTTTTTCAAAATGAAGGATTGATTCCTAGACTTATGTCCTATATGGGCAAAAATATAGATATGTTAAAAGCTGATGTGCAAAGTGAAGTAGATAAACTTCCAAAACAATCAGGTGGTGGAGGCTCTATCTATCCAAGTAGAGTTTACTCAAAAATCTTACTAAATTCAGAAGATGAGGCCAAGAAATTTGGAGATGAATATGTAGGAGTAGAGCATATTTATATTTCTTTACTAAAAGAAAGGAACACTAAATCAGAGAAAATTTTTAAGAAATATAATATAAACCAACAAATATTCTTAGAAGCATTAAAGAAAATAAGGAGTAATCAAACTATTACAACTGATAATCCAGAAGATACCTATGAAGCATTGACTAAATATGGCAAAGATTTAGTTAATGATGCAAGGGAAGGGAAGTTGGACCCAGTTATAGGTAGAGACGATGAAATAAGAAATGTCATTAGAATACTATCTAGAAGGACAAAGAACAACCCTGTACTAATAGGCGAGCCTGGTGTAGGTAAAACAGCCATAGTAGAAGGATTAGCTCAAAGAATTGTAAATGGTGATGTACCTGAAGGCTTAAAGGATAAAACAATATTTTCATTAGATATGGGTGCATTAATAGCTGGCGCTAAATATAGAGGTGAATTTGAAGAAAGATTAAAGGCTGTTCTTGCAGAAGTTCAAAAATCTGAAGGACAAATAATTCTTTTTATAGATGAAATACACAATATTGTAGGAGCAGGAAAAGCTGAAGGCTCAATGGATGCTTCCAATATGTTAAAACCAATGCTTGCAAGAGGAGAGCTTCATGCCATAGGCGCTACTACTCTTGATGAATATAGACAATATATTGAAAAGGACAAAGCACTAGAGAGAAGATTTCAAAAGGTTATGGTTAGTGAGCCTACAGTAGAAGACACAATATCAATCTTGAGGGGATTGAAGGAAAAATATGAAATTCATCATGGAATTAGAATTTCAGATAGTGCTGTAATAGCTGCTGCAACACTTTCCCATCGATATATAAGCGATAGATTTCTTCCAGATAAAGCTATAGACTTAATGGATGAAGCTTCAGCTATGATAAGAACAGAAATAGACAGTATGCCTGTAGAAATAGACGAAATAAGAAGGCGTATATTACAGCTTGAAATTGAAAGGGAAGCATTAAAAAAGGAAACAGATGAAGCATCTCAAATAAGATTGGGAATACTTGAAAAGGAATTATCTGACAACAAGGAGCAATTTGATATATTAAAGGCAAAATGGGAAGATGAAAAGAAGAGTATTACAAATGTTAAGGATATAAAGGAAGAAATAGATAACACAAAGAGACAAATCGAAGAGGCAGAAAGAAATTATGACTTAGAGAAATTATCTCAACTTAAGTATGGAACATTAGTTAATCTTCAGGGAAGATTAGAAGAAGCAAATGAAAGAAATAAAGATGACAACAGAATGTTAAAAGAAGAGGTCACTGAGGAAGAAATAGCTCAAGTAGTAGCTAAATGGACCGGCATTCCAGTAACAAGACTGGCTGCTTCAGAAAGAGAAAAGCTTCTTAATTTAGACGATATTTTACACAAAAGAGTAATAGGCCAAGATGAAGCTGTAGAGGTTGTAGTTGATGCTGTAATTAGAGCAAAATCAGGAATGAAACAAATTAACAAACCTGTAGGAAGCTTTATTTTCCTTGGACCAACTGGAGTAGGGAAGACTGAATTATCAAAAGCATTAACCCAAAGCTTATTTGATGACGAGAGAAACCTTATTAGAATTGATATGAGTGAATATATGGAGAAATTTTCAGTATCCAGATTAATAGGTGCACCTCCAGGATATGTAGGTTTCGATGAGGGAGGACAATTAACTGAAGCGGTTAGAAGGAAACCATATTCAGTTATATTATTTGATGAAATTGAAAAAGCTCATTCAGATGTATTTAATATATTGCTTCAAGTCTTAGATGATGGAAGATTAACGGATAATCAAGGAAGAGTTGTTGATTTTAAAAATACAATAATAATTATGACATCTAATATAGGATCAAGCTATTTACTAGAAGGTGTAAATGCAGATGGAACTATTGATGAAGATGCAAGAGAAAAGGTAATGAATGAAATGAAAAGGACATTCAGACCAGAATTCTTGAATCGTATAGATGAAATAGTAATGTTTAAACCTCTTCAAAGAGATGAAATATTTGAGATTATTGATCTTCAGATAGAAGAATTAAAAGCTAAGCTTGATGATAAGCAGATTGACATCAAAGTTTCTGCTGGAGCAAAGGAACTTATATTAGACAGAGCTTATTCAAGTCAATATGGAGCAAGACCTGTTAAGAGATTTATCCAAAAGGAAATTGAAACAAAGATTGGTCGACTCTTGATTAAAGGAGAGCTTAAAGATAAAGATCTACTGACGATAAGTACAGAAAATAGAGAATTAAAATTTAGTATTTAAAAAAATCCGGATATGGCCATATCCGGATTTTAATTCTAATTATTAACTAAAGAAGTTAATAAACATTGTAATGTTTAGTATATTTGTAAAATCTATGAATAAAGCACCTACGATTGGCAATACGAAGAATGCCATCTTAGAGTAAACATACTTCTCACAAACTGAGTCCATGTTTGCAATTCCGTTAGCCGTAGCACCTAAGCTGAATCCACAGTGACCTGCTGAGATAACAGCTGCATCGTAGTCCTTACCCATAATTGGGAATGTAACAAATGTAACATATAAGAAAATTATTATAACTTGAGCAACTAATAGAATTAACAATGGACCTGCTAACTTTGCAAGTTCCCAAAGCTTTAATGTCATCAGAGCCATAGCCAA
Source organism: Tissierellia bacterium (assembly GCA_028708575.1). Classification (GTDB taxonomy): domain Bacteria; phylum Bacillota; class Clostridia; order Tissierellales; family Tissierellaceae; genus UBA3583. The sequence continues at coordinate 18,592 of JAQVYQ010000018.1, read as the reverse complement.
GAATAGATTTAGAGCAGCATCCCCAAGAACTCCAATTTCCTTTTCAGGTGTTTCGTATGCTCCAGCTTCTGATACGTTTATCATAACTGCTGCAACAAGCATAGCTCCAATATATCCAGGGAAATTAAGTTCAGTTATCTCAAGAATCCAATTTGAAACATAGGTACCAATTCCCATAGCAATTAGAATTTGGAAAAAGGCCATACCAATTCTATCACTATCAAGTTCTCTAGTTTCTTCTTCTAGTATTGAATCATCTATGTCATTGTCTATCTCAGCCTTTTTCTTATCCAATAAATTATGTTTAATGATAAGTCTATTGGCAAGAGGACCACCCATCATAGATCCGGCTACTAGACCAAATGTAGCTGATGCTAAAGCAACAGTGTTTGCACCTATTACTCCTGCTTCTTCAAGGGTTGGAGCAATAGCTGCTGCTGTTCCGTGTCCACCTGTCATAGGTGTTGAACCTGTCATAAGTGCAAGTAGAGGTTCTAATCCTACTACTCCAGATAAGCCAACTGCTACAACATTTTGAAGCATAGCTAAAACTGTAGCAACTACCAAAAATATAAGTACTTGAAGTCCACCTTTTTTTAGGGTTTTCAGGCTTGCGTTGAAACCGATTGTAGTAAAGAACATTGTCATAAAGAATGTTTGCAATGTATCATCGAATTCGAACATAAGTATATCAGCTTGCCTTAATATAAGTGCAACAATTGCAAAAATAAAACCACCTATAACAGGTGATGGTATACAATATTTCTCAAAGAAATTAACTTTCTTTCTAAGTTGTTTACCAATTAGTAACATAATTACAGCTAATCCAAGTGATTGGATCATATTCATTTGTATTGTCATTGATGAAATCTCCTCCTTAAGTAGTATTATTTTCACCACCCTCATTAATTTTATGCATAAACTTCAGAAACCTACAAAATAGCTTTAAATAACTAAAAAATTTTAAATACTTTATATTATATGAGATGTTAAATAACTTGCAAAAAAATCAAAAAATAAAAAAGGATTATTTCTAAGAAATAATCCTTTTTACTATGTAGCCGTGCACCTAGGTTTGCCAGTCTATTCCAAGCGTTACCCAAACAGTTAGCTCAGGTCAGGTGAATCTGCGGCACACGGAATTTCTCACTTATCGCTGCTTCCTTCCGGACCTGACGAGGTTCATGAGCTTCCGTTGCGCAGGACCCAACCTTCAACACCACTTATCTGGGGCAGGCCTCACAATAGATGAGACTAGACTAGGACTTCAACCCTGCTATAGCGGATTGCAGGTTATAGGGTGCCGCTAACTCCCCATCTAGCACGGCAAAAATTTCTAATGGCGGAGAGAGAGGGATTCGAACCCTCGAGACGGTTTCCCGCCTACCCGCTTTCCAGGCGAGCGCCTTCAGCCAACTCAACCATCTCTCCATGATTAATTGCCTTACGAACTAATATTATAGGTTAAAAATCAATTGTTGTCAACCTCCTAAATACTGTAAAATATAAGCCTTGTGTAAGCAAGCCCTTATTTGTCCTAGTGTAAAGACAAGATTTCTGTTATAATAGTCTAAAGATATTCTCTTTGGGGATTCTAATAAATAGTAGGTGGTTAAATGTATCAAGCATTATATAGAAAATATAGACCTAAGACTTTTGATGATGTATTAGGACAAGAACATATTACCAGAACCCTTAGACAACAGGTCTTGAAAGGGAACATTGGTCATGCTTATCTTTTCTCAGGTACAAGGGGTACGGGAAAAACATCTGCAGCAAAGATTCTTTCTAGAGCTGTTAACTGTTTAAATCCTCAAGATGGAAATCCTTGTAATGAATGTGAGGTTTGTAAGGGGATATTAGATGAATCCATAATGGATGTAATAGAAATGGATGCAGCTAGTAATAACAGTGTTGATGATGTTAGAGAATTAAAAGAAAAGGTAATATATCCTCCATCAACAGCTATGTTCAAAGTATATATAATTGATGAAGTTCATATGCTATCAAAAGGTGCCTTTAATGCTCTTTTAAAGACATTAGAAGAACCACCAAAACATCTTATATTTATATTAGCTACTACAGAACCAGAAAAATTACCTCAAACAATTCTGTCAAGATGTCAAAGATTTGATTTTAAGAGAATAACCAATAAAGACATTGTAGAGAATATGAGGAAAATAGCAAGCGACCTTGAAGTAAACATAGATAAAGAAGCTCTAGAATTAATAGCGAGAAATTCAGATGGTGCTATGAGAGATGCCCTAAGCTTACTGGATCAGTGTATTTCCTTTAATGATGAAAATATTACTTATGAAGATTCCACTAACATATTAGGAATTGCCAATAAATACTTATTATTTGAATTAGTGGATAATATAAAAAATAGAAACTTAGATAAGTCATTACTAAAAATAGATGAGATAATACAAGACGGTAAGGATATAAATCAATTTATAAAGGATTTAATTAGACATTTTAGAGATCTTATGGTTACAAAGACTTCGAAAAATTCAGCTGAAATTATAGAATCAGAAGATATAGAAGAATATGCACTACAAAACAAGGATATGAGTTTAGAATACATACTTGATGCATTAGAAGTATTAAGTGATGCAGAAACCAAAGCCAAATGGGCAACTCAGCCAAGGATAATACTTGAGATGGCTGTTGTTAAATTAGTTTCATTAGAAAAGAAACTCACCTTGGAAGAAAGAGTAGAAAGACTAGAAAAGGGAATAAGGTCAGTTGATACAGTAGAGAATAAGGAAACAAGTAAAGCACCAAAGACTAAGATTGTTGAAAAGAAAATGGCTGCACAAAAACCAAAAGTACAAATAAGTGAAGAAATATCTTCAGAAAAACCTGTGGAAAAGGCCAATGTTACTGATGATGAAAGTGTCCTTACACTTGATATGATACAAAATGATTGGAAGAAGATATTACAGAGTATAAAGAGTAGAAAGATTAATATTTATGCATTAATTATTGAAGGTCAACTAATTTCATATGGAAACAATGTTTTGACCATAGTATATGATGATGAATTTGGCTTCCATAAGCAAGCAGTTAGTCAACCTCAGAACAAAGAACTTGTTGAAGAAATTATTTCTAAACACTTTAATAAAAAAGTAATTTTAGATTTCAAAATGAAGTCTGAGATTCCAAGCTCATTAGGAAATAATAAGGAAGTAATAAAAAATAGTAATGAAGAAGAATCTGAAGTTGTTCAAGAAGTTATAGACTTCTTTGGCCAAGATTTAGTAAAAATTCAAAGGGAAGGGGAATAAAAAATGGCAAGAGGCGGATATCCAGGAATGGGTGGAAATATGAACAATATGATGAAGCAAATGCAAAAGATGCAAAAAAAGGTTGAGGAGTTACAAGCAGAACTTGATACTAGAGAAGTTGAGGCTAGTGCAGGTGGAGGAGCAGTTAAGGTAGTATGTAATGGGAAAAAAGAAATTATAAATATTCATATAGATGAATCTGTTGTAGATCCAGAAGATGTTGAAATGCTTCAAGACTTAGTTATGGCAGCAGCAAATGAAGCAATAAGGGCAGCAGAGGATATGGTAAACAGAGAAATGGGTAAAATAACTGGAGGATTAAATATACCAGGAATGTAATAACGAGGGGGATATATACAATGAATTATTACGCATTACCCATAGCTGATTTAATAGAGCAGTTTTCTAAATTGCCTGGGATTGGTAGAAAGACAGCTCAAAGACTTGCTTTTTACATATTAGAAATGGATAAATCTGACTCAGACAGGCTTGCAAATGCCATAATAATTGCTAAGGAAAAGATAAAATTATGTAGCATTTGTTGTGATTTAACTGATGATGACCCATGTTATTTATGTAGGGATGAACACAGAGATAAGTCTATGATTTGCGTAGTAGAAAACGCAAAGGATAAAATAGCTATGGAAAGATCAAGAGAATATAAAGGTCAGTATCATATCCTCCATGGAGTTATTTCCCCAATGGATAATATTGGTCCAGGGGAAATAAAGGTTAAGGAACTATTAAATAGATTAGATGATGATACAGTAAAAGAGGTAATATTGGCAACAAATCCTACAGTAGAGGGAGAAGCAACAGCTCTTTATCTATCAAAACTTATAAAGCCATTAGGAGTAAAAGTTACAAGAATTGCCCATGGTATTCCTGTAGGCGGAGACTTAGAATTTTTTGATGAAGTTACTTTAGCAAAAGCTATGGACAACCGTAGGGAAATGTAGGGGGTGAGAGCATGATAGAAAGAGAGAAGTTTTATATTGGTTTTTCACAAACAATGAGCGTTATTACTTTGCTTATTTCTATTTATTTATTGATTAGTAACACTAATAGATCAAATGCCAGAACTCTATTATTAATTCTTTGGATAGGCTTATATATTATTGATAACTTTAAAACATTAAAAGGATATTTTACTAATAATAAAGAGGCAAAAGAAAGCAATATAAATATTGTTGAAAACATGTCAACTAGAAACTATTTAATTAGTTTGATAATTGTCAGTTTTATTAAATTATTTGTTCCATTTTTGATTAATGGGTAATGGATAGGTTTTTTTGAACTACAGTAGCAAATGAATTATATATATCATATATGAATACTCTACTTTGTTAATAATTGGATGAGATAAATGTCTAAATATTAGCAAATAAGAGTATTTTGTTTTATGTTTAGAAAATTTTTTAGCACTTTTAACTTACTTGTGTTATAATTGTAAAATTAACTATAAAACCAATGGTTTAAATAATGAATAAGGAGGATGACAAAATTGATAGACGAATTAAACCAATTAGAAAATGCTCAATTACAAGTAAAGACAGCCTGCCAAGCACTTAAATTAGATTCATCAGTGTATGAAATACTAAAAGAACCTCGAAGAATAATAGAAATATCCATTCCAGTAAAAATGGATAATGGTAATATAAAAGTATTTAAAGGATATAGAGCTTTACATAACGATGCAGTAGGGCCTGGGAAAGGTGGAATTAGATTTCACCCAAGCGTAAATGCAGATGAAGTAAAAGCGCTCTCTATTTGGATGACATTTAAATGTAGTGTAATAGGGATTCCATTTGGTGGAGCAAAAGGCGGAGTAATAGTAGATCCTCAATCCCTTTCACAGGGAGAGTTAGAAAGACTATCCAGAGGTTATATCCAAGGCCTTTATAAGTATTTAGGGGAAAAAGTAGACGTACCTGCACCAGATGTAAATACAAATGGTCAAATCATGGCATGGATGACTGATGAATACATTAAGTTGACAGGACACCAATCTATAGGAGTAATAACTGGGAAGCCTTTAGAATGGGGTGGCTCAAAAGGGAGAAACAAAGCAACTGGCTTTGGAGTATCAGTAATAGTAAGAGAGTTTGCAAAAAAATATGGAATAGATATAAATGGTGCAAAAGTAGCTATACAAGGCTTTGGAAATGTTGGGGAATTTACATTAAAAGCTCTAGAAGATCAAGGAGCAAAAATTGTAGCATTAGGTGAATGGTCAAGGGATGTAGGCACTTATGCAATATACAATGAAAATGGGTTGGATCATGACGATATGTTAAGATACATGAAAGAAAATCATAACCTAGTTAATTATCCAAAAGCTAAAATGATTACATTAGATGAATTTTGGGAATTAAATGTAGACATACTAATACCAGCAGCAATGGAAAATGCAATAACAGAAGAAGTAGCAGGAAAGGTAAATGCTAAAATAGTTTGCGAAGCAGCAAATGGACCAGTAACAGCTGATGGAGATAAGGTATTGGAGACAAGAGGTATTCCATTATCACCAGATATACTAACAAACTCAGGTGGGGTAACAGTATCATACTTTGAATGGGTACAAAACCTGTCAGGTCACTATTGGTCAGAAGAAGAAGTAATCAAGGAACAGGAATTAATTATGATTAATGCTTTCAATAACATATGGGAAATTAAAGAAAAATATAATACTAGCATGAGAAAGGCAACATATATGCATTCTGTTAAAAAGATTGCAGATACAATGAAAATAAGAGGTTGGTATTAAGGTTTAGTTTATGTATTATTTGGGGTATATATAATCATAAAATAAATTATAAGAGGTGGCTGTTTAATGCAAGAATTAAAACTATACTATATGGAGGCATGTCCATTTTGTAAAAAGGTAATAAGATACATGGAGAAAAACCATATTGATGTTGAGTTAGTCGATATACGTGCAAATACTGACAACTATAAGGAACTAATTGAAATAGGTGGTATAGATCAAGTTCCAATGCTATTAGCTGATGGGAAGCCATTATATGAATCTAGTGATATTATTAAATGGTTTAAAGATAATATGTAAGAAGGTTGCCCTCCTCATTGAAATGCTTCTGTAGGTTTCTGATGCGCTGAAAAACTATTTGAAATATTTTAAAATATGAAATAAGAAACTCCTAAGGTTTGATATTAAACCAAAGGAGTTTTTATTTGCTCATTTTTAAATAAAATTGTCATTATTGTATAGCTCAATTACAAAATCACGAAAGTCTTTTACTATTGAATTAGTATTTGTTGAATTATTCCAAGCAAGGTAGATGTGCCTATAGGCTTGGTCATCTTTAATTTTTATAGGGACTACCTTACTATAATCTATTCCTGGAACGATAGGCATTATTGTTATACCAACATTAAGGGATAAGAGAGATAAAGCAGCATTACACTCATCTATTTCCATTTTTATAATAGGAGATGTTTTATTAAATTTTAATAGCTTGTCAATAATTACTCTTAATCCTGTATTGCTTCTATAGTTAATAAAATCCATACCATCAATCTCTTTTATATCTATTTCTTTTTTATCTGATAGTTTATGGTTTCTAGGAACCATAAGATATAAATGTTGATTAAAAATCTTTACATAGTCATTCTTTTCAGGTGGAATAGCAGTAAGAATAATATCTAAAATTTCCATTTCTAAATTTTTGTTTAGCATAAGGCTGGAATCTGTTTTAAAGTCAAAAGTAATAGTTTCATTAGAACTATCCAAGTAATATGTTTTTATAATACTTGCTAGAAGTTTGTCTGTAAGACTGTAAATATAACCCATCTTTATATTGTGATTGATTTTTTTTGTAAGAAGTTCTATATTCTGAGTTCCCTGGTCTAATATATCTAGAGCAGATTCTACATATGTTAAAAAGATTTTTCCAAAGGAGTTTAGTTTAATATTTCTACCAATTCTATCAAAAAGATTTATATTTAGTTCTGTCTCCAATTGGCCAATAGCATAACTAAGGCTAGGTTGAGATACAGATAGAATTTCTGCTGTTTTAGTAAAGTGTTCTGTTTTTGCTAAAACCCTAAAATATTCTAATTGCTGGAGTGTCATAATTGATCTTCCTTTCCTTGTATAGAAACATTTTATCTAATCCATAAAATATAAATAATTAGACAACTTAATAATATCATAAGACCATTAAAATTTAAATATAATCTAAAATCTTGAGAATTCGAACATTAAATGTCTAAAATTACACTGGTTTTGCTAATCATAGAAGTTTTCTATCAATACAATAAAATATAAGTATTAGACAATTCTGTATTATCAGAATAAGATTAAAGTAAATAAGAGATTGTATATTTTACCATTTAAGGAAAGTAGATGAATATCAGCTATATTGCAAATCAGATAATTATAGATTAAAGCAATCATTTAATTATATTACTAAAAATGGAGGGTGAGACTATGAATTTGCCAAAGGAAGTAGTAATTTGTGAAGTCGGCCCTAGAGATGGGCTTCAAAATGAGGACAAAGTGATTCCGGTAGATGAAAAGGTACAGCTAATTAATAAACTCTCTGATTCAGGCTATCAGGTTATTGAAGTTGGATCTTTTGTTAGTCCTAAAGCTGTTCCTCAGATGGCTTCAACAGATGAAGTTTTTAGTAAGATACAAATAAAGCAAGGAGTCGAATATAGGGCTTTTGTTGCTAATTTAAAAGGTGTAGAAAGAGCAATTGAATGTGGTTGCAAAAAAGTGAAACTAAATGTTTCTGCAAGTAAGAAACACAATCTTGCCAATCTTAATATGACACCCTCTGAGAGCGTCTCCAAATTTAAAGATTGCGTTGATTTAGCTTTATCTAATGGACTTGAAATTTCAGGCTCTATATCAATGCCTTTTGGATCGCCATGGGAGCATAAGATTCCAATAAATGATGTTAAAGATATCGTTAAAGCATATCTAAATGTAGGAATAAAAGAAGTTTCCCTTTCCGATGCTTCTGGAATGGCAGTTCCATTACAAGTTTATTATATGTGCACAGAGTTTATAAAAGAATTTCCTCAAGTAAAATGGATATTACATTTCCATAATACTAGAGGAGTTGGAAATGCAAATATTCTAGCTGGTATGCAAGCAGGTGTTACTTGGTTTGACACATCATTTGGAGGCCTTGGTGGTTGTCCATTTGTACCTGGAGCAGAAGGAAATGTAGTTAGTGAAGATGTAATTCATATGCTTCATGAAATGGGAGTTGAAACTGCCATTGATTTAGATAAAGTAATAAGTATTGCAGAAAGAGTAAGCTTAATAGTAGGCCATAGCCTACCTAGCTATATCCTTAAAGCTGGAAAAAGTAGCAATCTTATTAGATAAAATTTATTAGATGTTTTGCATATATGTTAATAAAACAAAATAAATATGTAGGGGGCATTCGATAGTGGTACAAAAAACAAAAGGTTTAAAAGAAAAATACTCAGGTTTAACAGATGATCAAGTAAATGAGTTAGAAGAAGTGTTTAGTAGAGCAAGAATAGCTCAAAAAGAAATCGAGCAATTTGACCAAGAAAAGGTAGATAGACTAATTAGAACGGTAGCTTGGTCAGTAGCAAATAAGCAAACATTTAAAAAGCTTGTAGATTTTGGTATTGAAGAAACAGGATTAGGAGATCCAGTTTCTAGAATGAATAAAAGATTTAAGATTAGAGGAGTTTTAAGAGATGCACTTCGTCAAAAAAGTGTTGGTATTGTAGAAGAAATTCCTGAAAAACAGATTGTTAAGTACGGTAAACCGGCAGGAATAATAGCTTCATTAGTTCCAACAACAAACCCTGATTTAACTCCAGCAGGAACAGCAATATATGCAATTAAAGCAAGAGATGTTGTAGTGTTTTCACCACATCCACGTTCACAACAAACTACAAATAAGACTGTAGACTTAATGAGAGCGGCTTTAGAAAAAGAAGGAGTTAATCCAGATATATTACAATGTTTAAAAGGTAATCCAAATAAAGCAATGTCCATGGCAGTAATGGGTGAAGCAGATCTTGTTTTGGCAACAGGCGGACAAAATATGGTAAGGAGAGCATATACAGCAGGAACACCAGCATATGGAGTAGGTGCAGGAAACGCATCAATGCTCATAGATGAAACTGCAGATATAAAAAAGGCAGCTATGAATACAATGGAAAGCAAAACATCTGATAATGGTTCTGGATGTTCTGCAGACGGGAATTTAATAATACAGGCAAGTATATTCGATGAAATGGTAAAAGAACTTCAAAATGTTGGTGGATATCTAGCAAATGAAAAAGAAAAAGCTTCATTAGAAAAAGTAATGTGGGATGAAAAAGGAAAAAGACTTGCAGACACAGTAGCTATTGCACCTCAACAACTTGCAAAAATAGCAGGATTTGAAATACCTAAGGATAGAAAGTTTATAATGGTAATGGGAGACGGTATAGGTCATGAGTATATGTTCTCACATGAAAAACTTACAACACTATTGGCATTATTCAAATTTGATGATTTTGAAGAAGCCTTAGAAATGGTAAGAGGAATATTTGAAGTTGGAGGAAAAGGACACTCATGCGGTATTTATTCATTTAATGAAGACCATATCCACAGACATGCACTTAATGCACCAGTTTCAAGAATCATGGTTAGGCAGCCTAACTCAAAAGCAAACGCTGGTTCATTTACAAATGGTATGCCAATGACATCAAGTTTAGGCTGTGGTACTTGGGGTGGAAATGTAATATCTGAAAATGTAAGCCTAAAGCACTATATGAACTTCACATGGGTATCAAAACCAATACCTGAAGATAGGCCTTCAGATGAAGAACTATTTGGAGAATTCTACGACTCAGAATTAGAAAAATAATTGGGGGGAGCTAGTTGAAAAAATTACTTTCGTATCAAATCGTAGATTATTTAGAAAGAAGAGGTGTAGAGTACGTTTTTGGACTAACTGGACACACAGTCATAGGATTTCTAGATGCTTTAGAAAAAAGTGAAAAAATAAAATATATTTCAAATAGACATGAACAAATAGCTGCAACAGCAGCAGATGGATATGCAAGAGTAGCTAAGAAAGCAGCTGTAGTTATGACCCACCTAGGACCCGGAATTACTAATGCTACCACTGGTGTTGCAAATGCAGCATTAGATGCAATACCTTTAGTAGTATTAGCAGGAGATGTTCCAAGCTATTATTATGGGAAACATCCTCATCAAGAAATAAATTTACATTCAGATGGTTCACAATATGAGATTTATAAACCATTTGTAAAGAGAGCTTGGAGATTAGATACTCCAGAATTAATGCCTGAAATACTTGATAAAGCATTTAGATTGGCCGAATCAGGTAGACCAGGACCTGTATTGATTTCCATACCTATGGATATGTGGTCAAGAGAAATAGATGACAGTAATTTCGAAAGAACTTATCATGATTCACACTTTACAGTTAAACCAGCACTAGCAAAGGAAACAGCAAAGGAAATTGCAAAGAGATTAATAGAAGCAGAAAGACCTTTAATACACTTTGGCGGGCAAGTAATTTGGCACCAAGCAAGTGAAGAATTACAGGCTCTTGCAGACTTCTTAGATATACCACTATCAAGATCTTTAATGGGTCAAGGTGGAGTATCTGATACACATCCATTATTAGTAGGTATGACAGGATTCTGGGGAACAGATTTCGTACATGAAATAACTAAGAATGCGGACTTGATCCTAGGAGTAGGAACTAGATTTGCAGAGGCTGATTCTAGCTCATGGTATGAGGGAGTAACATTTAGCCAAAAGTCGAAATTTATTCAAATTGATATAGATCCAGCTGAAATTGGAAGGAACTATCCAGTTGAAATTGGTGCAGTTGCAGATCCTAAACAAGCTTTAGCTCAAATATTTGAAGCAGCTAAAGAGTTAAAGCCAGAGGGAATTGACAGACCAGAACTTAGAAAGAAAATAGCTGATTACAAAGCAGAGTTTAAAGAATCAAATAGAGAAATATCTGAAGATTCAAGATTTCCAATGACACCACAAAGAATACTTAAAGATGTAAGGGAAGTGTTTCCACAAGATGGGCTAATCTTCACAGACGTTGGTTGGAATAAAAATGGTGTAGGTCAGCAATTTGACATAACTCAACCAAGTACAATTTTCCATCCAGGAGGACTTGCAACAATGGGATTTGGTTCAGCAGCAATTTTAGGTGCTAAACTAGCAGCTCCAGAGAAGAAGGTTATAACACTTATTGGAGATGGTGGATTTGGTACTAATCCATCAGTATTAGCAACAGCAGTAGAGCAAAACATTCCTGTAGTATGGGTTATTATGAATAACAGTGCATTTGGTACAATAGCTGGATTAACAAAAGGTGCCTATCAACACACATTTGGAACAGAATTCCATACCCCCAATGGGAAACCATATAATCCAGATTGGGCTATGATTGCACAAGCATATGGGGTAAAAGGTGTTAGAATAAATTCTGCAGATGAATTCAAAGATGTGTTTGAAGAAGCAATCAATGCAGATATCCCATATATAATTGATGCTCCAATGGAAAACATACCAGTGCCTACAGATGGAATTTGGAATATAAACGATATTTATAATCCAAAGGAAAATGTAGTAAATGGTAAATTAATTAGTGGAGAGGCTAAAAAATCTAAACATCTAAATACAAGTAAGTAGTTTGTGGTGTTAATCAATATCATATAAGGGAGAATACTCCCTTATATCCCCCTATTTAAAATAATAGATTAATTGACTTTGTGCAAACGATGTCAATTATAAAATGTAAAAGAATTTCAAGTAATAGTTTTTGATAATTCAGGGACATATATGAGGAGGGTTATAATGGCACATAAGTTTTCATTAGCACATCTTACGGTCTTAGGTTGTGCACCACCAGAAATGACATATATAGCAGCTCAGGCTGGATATGATTTTATTAGCATCAGACCAATATATATGGGATTACCTGGTGAGCCCAACTATGACTTAGCAAACAATAAAAAAATGCTTGAAGATACAAAAACTGCACTTAAAGAAACTGGTTTAAAGGTCCACGATATTGAATTAGCAAAAATTGAGGAAGGGCGAGATGTTAAGCAATATAAACCAGCAATAGAAGTAGCAGCTGAATTAGGTGCAAAGAGCGTTCTTAGCAGTATATGGATTGATGATAGGTATTTCTACATAGAGCAATTTGCACAGCTTTGCGATATAGCAAATAAATATAGACTTAATGTAGATCTTGAATTCGTTACATGGGCAAGTGTTAAGGACCTAAAAGGTGCCATGGATGTATTGAATGCTGTAAATAAAGATAACGCAGGCATTATGATAGATACATTACACTTTAATCGTTCAAGGGTATCCTATGAAGAACTAGATGCAGTTCCAAGAAATTATTTTCATTTTGCACATCTATGTGATGGGCCAGCAGAAATACCAGATACAAAAGAAGGATTAATTCATACAGGAAGAGATGAAAGACTTTATGTAGGTGAAGGTGGCATACCTATAGCTGATATCATAAAGCATCTACCAGATGATATAACGTTTTCAATTGAACTTCCACATTTAAAAAGGGTAGGAGTTCTTGGTAATGCAGAACATGCACGTAGATGTTTAGAAACTGCAATGGATTATTTAGCAAAGCATGATTTGTAAAAGAAAGGAGATATTTCAGCTAATAGTCAAAGATTCAAGAAAATTAACCAGACTACAATCTAATAATTAGGAGGAATGTATTATGAAAACAAAAAAAATGATTAGTTTATTATTGGTATTGGCCTTAATAGCAGGAGTATTGGCTGGCTGTAGTTCTGATACTACAGATACAAGTAATAACCAAGATCTAGAAACCACTACTACTGAAAACACAGAAAACAATGGAAGTGTGGAATTTCCAACAAAAGATTTGCAAGGAACAATAATGTGGGCAGCAGGTGGAATAAACGATAGTGTTTCTAGAGCATTAGGACCTTATATACAAGAGGAATTGGGAAAAACCGTAATATTCACAAACAGACCAGGTGCAGCTGGTGGGATTGCTACACAATATGTAAATGAGCAATCAGCAGATGGATATAATATCCTGTTTGGTGCAGAAAATCCACAAATTGCAAAAATCATGGGGACATCAAATCTAGACTATTCAGATTTTATCCCAATTAATATCTTTTCTACTACTGTTGGGGTTGTTTCGGTAAGATCAGATTCAAAATATAAAACAATGGAAGATTTAGTTAATGATATGTTAGCAAGACCAGGTGAAGTTACAATGGCAGTTACTGGTCCTGGAGGTTATCCTCAAGTAGCAGATTCAATGTTAAAAAGTATTGTTGGTACTGAAGCCCAGTATGTAACCTTTGACGGAGAGGCAGGTGCCTTAACTGCAGTATTAGGTGAACACGTTGATTTTACAATTACTACTCTAGGGTCTTCATATGAAATGCTTAGATCTGGAGACCTTGTTGGTTTAGCAGTATATCATACCGAGCCAGTTGAAGGAATTGAAGATGTTCCGGTTATAATAGATTCATATCCAAAATTTAATGATTACTTACCATGGGGTCCATTTTATGGGGCATTTGTAAAAAATGGAACACCACAAGAGATTGTAGACATTCTAACAGAAGCATTTGAAAGGGCGGTAAGTAATCCTGATTATAGTGAAATGACTAAAAATCTAGGAAATGTACCACTAGGAATCGGTGGACAAGAAGCAAGAGATTTTATAGATAATTATAGAAGCGTTACATCTTGGTTATTGTATGATGCTGGTGTAACTGAAAGCTCGCCTGAAGAATTTGGAATTCAACGTGTTAATTAATCCTAAAGTATAACTATAAGATGTCTTAAGTAATTTGAATATACCTAAAATTATTAAAGACATCTTATCTTTAAGTATTATGAAGGAGGTTTTTATGAAAAAGCGAGGATTAGAGAAAGGTGAGGTAACATTTTTATTAGTAAACGTGTTACTTGGGATTATTCTGTTTATTTTGTCAATACAGATTTATAAAAAGGATACAACTTTGTCATCACAGGGTGCATTTCCTTTCATATTAAGTATATTAATGATGGTAATGTCGGCGTTAATGATTGTTGAACTTAAGAAATATGATAAAGTAGACATAAGTGAGAAAAAAGCATTAGTGAAAATTAGAGAAATAATAGCTTATATTTTTCCAGGAAAGATATTTCCTATTATGACTTTAATCGTAATTTATGCAGTTGTTTTACCTAGAGTAGGATTTACTATATCTACATTTTTCTTCTTATCTTTATCATTGATAACCTTCCATCCTAGGGATATTGTAAAGTCTTTGTTAATCTCAGCAGGGGTTGTTGGGGTTATTTTAGTTATATTTCAATATATTTTTAAAGTAATGTTACCGTAAGGAGGCAATAGAGTGGAAATCATAAATGGTATGTTATCAATAATTTTAAATCCTTCATTAATTGGAATCCTAGCACTTTTTGTTTTCTTAGGAATATACGTTGGTGCTATGCCTGGATTATCAGTTTCGATGGCCTGCTCCTTACTTATTTCCTTTACCTTTTCATGGGAACCTCTACCTGCATTAGCAGCTATGCTTGGGGCACAAATTGGTGGTGTGTATGGTGGTTCTAGGGCAGCTATATTACTAAATATACCTGGAACTACGGCAGCAGTAGCTACTTCACTAGATGGATATCCATTAGCAAAAAAGGGATTAGCTGGAGAAGCAATAGCTGTAGCAACTTTGTCATCGGTTATGGGGGGGCTAATAGGGGCAGTAATTTTAGCCATAGGAGCACCATTAATTTCTAATATTGCATTAAAATTTGCACCTAGGGACTATTTTCTATTAGGTATGATGGGGCTACTATTGGTAGGTAGTTTAGGTAGTGAATCTAACTCCAGAGGTATTTTCACCGCATTAATAGGTTTATTTATTGGGACTATAGGCTTGGATCTAGTAACTGGTCAACAACGATTTGCTTTTGGAAACACATATTTAATGGGGGGAGTAAATTATGTTGTAGTTATGCTAGGATTATTTGGGATGTCAGAAGCCCTAATACAATTAAGAGATTTAAGTGTCTATCCAGTAAAACAAAAGGTAGATAATTTGAAACCAGATTTTAAAGGTCACGTAAAGTACTTTGTTTTGACTATTAAATCTTCTCTAATAGGTGTTTTTGTTGGTGCATTGCCAGGTACTGGTGGTGATATAGCAGCATTAATTGCTTATGATCAAGCTAAACGAACCACAAAAAATCCAGAAGTGCCTTTTGGGGAAGGAGCTATTGAAGGATTAGTTGCACCTGAAACCGCTAATAATGCCGCAATTGGAGGAGCATATATACCAATGTTAACTTTAGGTATACCAGGTGACGCTGTTACGGCAATAATTCTTGGAGCTTTGTTAATTCACGGTTTAAGGCCGGGACCATTATTTATGACTGAATCTCCAGACGCATTTGGTTTCATTGTCGCAGGCAATTTTATTGGCAATATATTCTTACTAATATTTGGATTTATGGGTATTAAGTTATTTACTAAAATTGTTGAAATTCCGAAATATATTCTTATGCCTACTATAATAATATTATCAGTTGTGGGTTCATATGCAATTAATAATAGCATTGCAGATATTTATTGGATGTTAGGATTCGGAATAATTGGATATTTATTAAAACTTTATCATTTTCCAACAGCCCCCTTAATATTAGGAGTTATATTAAGTACTATAATTGAGCAAAGTTTTAGAAGAGCAGTTTCTATGGCAGGGAATAGCCTAATAGGTTTTATTATTGATATAGTAACAAATCCAATTTCTCTGATTCTACTTGTAGCTATAATATTCATGTCTTTTTCACAAAGTAACTTTTGGAAAAAAACAAGAGAGAAAAAGTTGCTAAATAGATAAAAGGGGAGTGGATTGTTGAAAAAGCTAAATGTTGGTATGATAGGAGCTGGATTTGCAGCAAGGTTGCATAGCGATTCTATTAAACGGATTGCTGGGATGGATATAGATTTGGTTTCAGTTGCTGATACAAAACTTGAATCAGCTAAACAAATTGCTAATATTTATGGTTATTATAAGTATACTGATAACTATAAGGAAGTTTTGCAAGATACAGATATTGATGTTGTAATTTTAGCAACACCGCCATCTACTCATCTTATAATGACTACAGAAGCTATGGAAGCGGGAAAACACGTAATTTGTGAAAAACCTCTTACTGGATATTTCGGAATGCCTAATGATAAAAAACCAATTGGCATAAAGGTTTCAAAGGAGAAAATGTATAATAAAGTCTTGGCTGACATAAAAAAACTTAGAAATACAATTAAAAATAGTAATCAAAAGTTTATGTATGCAGAAAATTATATTTATTCTCCTAATATACAAAAAGCAGCTGAGATTATTAATAAAAAGAAGAGCACTATTTTGTTTATGAAAGGTGAAGAAAGTGTTCAAGGTTCCCCATCTAGCTTTGCTAGTTCATGGGAAGATACAGGTGGTGGTACTCTATTGAGAATAGGTTGTCATCCATTGGGGGGCATTCTATATTTAAAAAATATAGAAGCTAAAACAAAGGGGATTGATATTAAAGTAAAAAGTGTTGTAGCAGATATAGGTTCTATTGCTACTACTTTAACTTCGGAAAAAAGAAAATATCTAAGGGCAAACCCATTGGATGTAGAAGATTTTGGAACTATGACTATAACTTTTACAGATAATACTAAGGCAACAATATTTGCTAACGATAATGTTTTAGGTGGGGTGAAGAATTATATAGAGATATACACTAATGATAGTTCATTGATATGTAATATCACTCCTACAGATGAACTTAAAACCTACTTTATTGATCAAGAGGATTTAGAAGATGTATATATTTCAGAAAAGTTGGAAAATAAAACTGGTTGGAATAAAGTTTTCGTATCTGAAAGTATAAAAAGGGGATACGTTAATCAAATGCAAGATTTTTTAGAATGTGTTGCATATGATAAGCAACCTATATCAAGTTTTGAAATAGCCGCAGAAACAACAAAAATATTATATGCAGCATATGTTTCAGCAAGCGAGGGTAGGAGAGTATATTTATAAATAGAATTTACTTTTGTATATAAGCATTTAAAAGGAGGTTAAATTTGAAAGCGATAAAAGTAAAAAATGTTACCATAGGAGAAGGTAATCCAAAGATAATAGTACCAATAGTTGGCAAAACAAAAGATGAAATTATATGTAAAGCACAAGAAATCAAAATTATGATGAATATTGACGTTGTAGAGTGGAGGGTGGATTTCTACGAAGACGTTTTTAATAAAGAAAAACTATTAGATACATTAAAGGACTTAAGAGCAACGATTCCAAATATTCCAATTTTATTTACCTTCAGAACCAAAAAAGAAGGTGGAGAAAAAGAAATATCAATGGAAGCATATACTGAATTAAATAAAGTAGTAGCTCAATCAGGCAATGTAGATTTAGTTGATGTTGAGATATACTCAGGTGATGAGTTTGTTGAGGAAAATATAAGAAATATACATAAAGCTGGAGCATTAGTAGTAGGTTCAAACCACGATTTCTTCAAGACACCAGATAAAGATGATATAGTATCAAGATTAAAGAAGATGCAAGACATGGGAGCTGATATACCAAAGATAGCTGTAATGCCTCAATCAACAGAGGACGTTTTGACATTATTAGCAGCAACAAATGAGATGCATACTAAATATGCAGATAGGCCTATAATAACAATGTCAATGGGACCATTAGGAGTAATAAGTAGACTATCGGTAGAAGTGTTTGGTTCATCAATGACGTTTGGAGCTGTAGGGGCTATTTCTGCACCTGGACAAATTCCTGTAGATGAATTAGCTACGACCTTGGGAATATTGCATAAATCGCTATAATTATGAATATTTATTATTAATTAGTAGGAAAAGGTTGCTTGAAAGAAGCAACTCTTTTTGTTTTAATTCAGAATCCTGAAATCCTGATCTTTATATGGATTTCAGGATTTTTTATTATTATTGACAAATAATTTCTTAAAATTCATATTAAGTGCTATACTAATTGTTGGATGATTTTTTAAAATCCTATAGGAAAATTAAATAATAGATTTGTAAATCTAGATAGCCTAAGTTTACAAATCTATTATTTTTAAAAATCAATACAAAATACATGAGGAGTGAGAATAATGAAGTTAAAAAGAATAAAATCAATTATATTAGTGGTATTAGCTTTAAGTATAGTTTTTAGTTTGGCTGCTTGTACAAATGAGCCTAATAGCA
>JAQVYQ010000017.1:29360-32984 GCA_028708575.1 Tissierellia bacterium | reverse complement strand
CAAGACTTATGGTAGCATTGCTATTGAAGCCGGAAAGCTTGATGAATTCAAGTCTGAAATGCTTGAGATTAAAAAAGAAAATTTAGCAGCGTTGGTGGAAGCAGGAACCATTACACAGGAAAAAGCTGATGCCATATTGAAAGCCATCGAAGAAAATCAAGCAGTATGTGACGGAACAGGCTCTGCTAAGTTTGGTCGTAATTTAGGTGCAGGATTTGGCTTTAAGGGTACAGACCGAGGACTAGGTGGTGCAAATTGTGGCCCAGGCATGGGACGTGGTCAAGGCGGTGGTCGCAACATGAATAATGGTTTGTGTATCTACCAATAAAAGGTGCACCAAGAGTGATAAACAGGATGTATCTATATTTGACCTTATGACACAAATTAAAGCACAGAATCTTTTATGAAGATTCTGTGCTTTTTTAGTGTATAATGAATGTATAATGATGGATAAAGAAAGATTATGAGGTTGCTATGAACATAAAAAGAATATTATGGATTATTTTTTTACTAGGGATTATATTGATATATAATTACATACAAATAGCCATATTTCATATAAACAATGTAAAATTATATTCCAACAAAGTTTCTAAATCCCTAAGGATCACTCAAATATCAGATTTTCATTCTAACCAACATATTGACTTAAATGAACTTTTTAACAAAATAAGTGAATTTAATCCTAATATCATTGTGTTGACAGGAGATTTAATAGATAAAAACACAAAGGATTTAGATATAGCTATTGAACTACTGGAGAAAACTAAAAAAATTTCAGATGATGTATATTTTGTAAGTGGTAATCATGAAACAAACAATAAACTATCATATGAATTATATAATGCAATGGAAGAATTAGATGTAAAACATTTGGACCACAAAGCAGAAAATATAAAAATCAATGGAAATAACATTAATATATTTGGTGTGCCTTTTTATGTAATTAGAGAGGATTTTAATTTGCTATACGAGAATATTAGTGAAAAAGAATATAATTTGTTATTATCTCATTCACCTAATAAGCCTATAAACTATTTAAATAAGAATATTGATTTAATTCTCTCAGGCCATACACATGGTGGTCAAGTAAGGATTCCAATAATAGGAGGAGTTTTAGCACCTGGGCAAGGCTTGTTCCCTAAATATGATAAAGGATTATATAAGATTGGAAATACAAGTCTTTATATAGACAGCGGATTAGGAAATAGTCTTTTGCCCATAAGGATGTTTAATAGGGTTCAAATAAGTAATATTGAAGTGTTAGCAGAAAATTAAAAAAGAGTTTTATTATATTTTCATATAATAAAACCCTAGCAATCCTTGTAATTGGCACACCAGAGAGGACTCGAACCCCCAACACCTTGATCCGAAGTCAAGTGCTCTATCCATTGAGCTACTGGTGCAAAATATTCTATTTGTATAATACGCCAATAATCTATATTTGTCAATTTGGTAATTCTAAACATATTGTAGGAGGAGTGAAACATATGAAAATTGCATTTATAGCACCCTATGAAGAATTAACAGATTTAGTAAAGAAGATATCTAAGGAAATGAATATTAAGGTAGACGCATTTACAGGAAGTTTTGAAGATGCAGCAACAATGGCAATGAAATTAGAAGCCAGTGGATATGAAATTTTAATCAGTAGAGGGGCTACCTATAAGCATATAAGGAATTCTGTAAAAATACCTATTGTCAATTGCCATACGACTTCCTTCGATATTCTATATGCGATTTTTGATGCAATACAATATCTAAATAACAATAGAACAATTGGTTTGATTTTACCAAAGGATCTTGAAATAAAAGGAGAAGAAATATCAAAAATATTTGATATTAATTTAATATATAAGGTTTCATATGAACAAGTTTCAGAAACAAAAATTATGGTTCAAGAGACTATAGAAAAAGGTGCGGAAGTAATAATAGGTGGTATTTCTACTGTAGCCTATGCAGAGGAATTAGGAAAAAAAGGAGTACTATTAAAAACTTCTCTGGAAACAGCTAGAGAAGCTATTGATAGTGCAGTGCAGATATACAATATTTCAAGAAAACAAATGATGGAAACAGAAAGATTAAATAATATTTTGAAGTTTTCTTATGAGGGAATAATGGTAGCAGATGAAAACGGTGTGGTTACTTTTTTCAATCCAGCAGCTGAAAAAATATTTGATATAGAAGGAAAAGATATAATTGGGGAAAGAGCAGACAAATTTATTCCTACAACAAAACTAATTGAAGTGGTTCAGACAGGTAGAGCCCAATTAAGTCAAATTCAAAAGGTGAAAAATAATTCCATACTAACTAACAGAATACCTATAAAAGTAAAAGGAAAAGTAGAAGGTGCTGTTGCAACATTTCAAGAAATAAGCAAGATTCAAGACTATGAAAAAATGATTAGATCAGAATTATATAAAAAAGGTTTAACAGCTAATTACACATTTTACGATTATATAGGAGAGAATAAAGAAGTAAAAGAACAAATTGCTAAGGCTAAGATTTATGCTAAAACAAATTCTACAGTGCTAATAATAGGTGAATCTGGAACTGGCAAAGAAATATTAGCTCAAAGTATTCATAATGCCAGTGATAGAAATAATAATCCATTTGTTGCAGTTAACTGTTCTGCTATACCTGAAAACCTTCTTGAAAGTGAACTGTTTGGGTATGAAGAAGGAGCTTTTTCAGGTGCAAAAAAGGGCGGAAAAGTTGGTCTCTTTGAACTTGCTCATACAGGCACTATTTTATTAGATGAAATTGGGAATATGCCCTTGAATCTTCAGGCTAGGCTTTTAAGAGTACTTCAAGAAAAAGAAATCTGGAGACTAGGGTCTGATAGAAGTATAAAGGTTGATGTAAGAGTAATTGCATCTACTAATGATAATCTTTTTGAAATGGTTAAGCGAGGAGACTTTAGAAGAGATTTATATTTTAGACTCAACGTTTTAAAACTTGAACCAATGCCACTAAGGGAGAGAAAAGATGATATAGAACTTATATTTAATTATTATATTAATAAATATAGTAAAACTCATATTAGTATAGATGAAGAGCTTATGCATAAAATAAAGGATTATGTATGGCCTGGTAATGTAAGGGAATTACAAAACTTTGTTGAAAGAGTTTGTTTACTAAATGGATATGTTCCGGTAAAAAGGGTCTTTGAGCAATTAGTTGAAGGTAATGTTAATAGTCCAAGAGATCATATTGATGAAGACTCAATTCTTATAAAAAAAGGCACTAAAGATGAAATGGAAAAGCAAATTATCAACAAACTATACGCTGAAAATAATTATAATGCTACATTATTAGCTGATAAATTAGGAATTAGTCGCACTACTGTATGGAAAAAACTAAACAAATAGAAGCTCTTAAGAGTGTACATATAATTAACTATCGTTCATTTATTTGTTCAATATATGGACACTAGTGTTAGCGCTTACCTAAATATTGGTTGGTACGATTATTGCAATATTAATAGTATTGTGCTAATAAAACCAAAGTTGGATTATTATGTGAGGTGAATCTATGAAATTATCCCTTGGTTTTGGAGTAGAATCACAAGAGGTTGAAATAGCAGATAGTCAAATAATTGGTATATTAGAGGTAAATGAAGTT
>JAQVYQ010000017.1:4216-29260 GCA_028708575.1 Tissierellia bacterium | reverse complement strand
AGAAAACTTTAGACTTGGAGGGCACAAAGCTGCTGCTATTGCTTTAGTGTTGAAAAAGGCTAAAATATTTTTGGTATCAGAAATGAATCCTGAATTAGTCCAATCTATTTTTATGAAACCATTTAATACAGTACAAGAAGCATATGATAATGCTGTAGGAGAATTAGGTAATGATTCAAAAGTATTAGTCATGCCATATGGTGGCTCTACATTGCCTATTCTTAACAGTAACTAAATTAAGGGGGATATATTAATGAATTTAAGAGAAGAAGCATTGAAATTACACAAGGACAACAGAGGTAAAATCGAAGTTACTAGTAAGGTTAAAGTTGAGAACTCAAATGATTTAAGTTTAGCCTATACACCTGGAGTAGCAGAACCATGTAAAGATATTCATGCAAATCCTGATCTTATTTATGATTATACTAATAAGGCAAATATGGTTGCTGTTGTAACCGATGGTTCAGCAGTTTTGGGTTTAGGAAATATTGGGTCAAGAGCAGGAATGCCAGTTATGGAAGGGAAAGCAGTTTTATTTAAATCCTTTGCTGATGTAGATGCCTTTCCTATTTGTATAGAAAGCCAAGATTCAGATGTTATAGTTGAAACCGTAAAGCAAATAGCACCTACTTTTGGTGGAATCAACCTAGAAGATATTTCAGCGCCAAGATGTTTTGAAATAGAAGCAAGACTTAAGAAAGAACTAGACATACCAGTATTTCATGATGATCAACATGGTACAGCAATAATTGTATTAGCTGGCGTATTAAATGGATTAAAAGTTGTAAACAAGAAAATAGAAGATGTTACAGCAGCTATAAGTGGCGCTGGTGCAGCTGGTATTGCAATTGCAAAATTACTTGTTAATGCTGGAATCAAAGATGTAATCCTTTGTAATAGTAGAGGAATACTTGAAAAGTCCGATGAAAAACTTGATCCAATTAGAAAAGAAATGGCTATTACTACAAATAAAACTAATAAAAAAGGATCATTAGCAGATGCTATGGCAGGAGCTGATATATTTATAGGCGTATCAGCACCAAATATAGTTACAAAAGAAATGGTAGAAAGCATGAATGATAATTCAATCGCTTTTGCCATGGCAAACCCAGTACCAGAAGTATTGCCAGAAATCGCAAAAGCTGGTGGTATTAGAGTAATGGGAACAGGAAGATCAGATTTTCCTAACCAAATTAATAATGTATTAGCATTTCCAGGGATCTTCAGAGGTGCTATTAGTGTAAGGGCTTCAGAAATCAATGAAGAAATGAAATTAGCAGCAGCACATGCACTTGCTAATCTTGTAACTGATGAAGAATTAAATGAAGATTATATAATCCCAGCAGCTTTTGATAAGAGAGTAGCACCTGCAGTATCAAAGGCAGTAGCAGAAGCAGCAATTAAAACAGGTGTTAATAGAATTTAAGTCTAAACTGACCTTATGCAATAGAATATGATTTTATTGCATAAGGCTTTTTATACAATAAATGAAAAATATGATACAATTGTTTTGTTAGAAATAAGCATAAAGGAGTTGTATCATGTTTTTACAAACTAATAGGATTATTAAAATGGCTCTATTAAATAAAGGCAAAACTGCTAAGCTCTCAAAATCTGATATTGTAGATTTTTCAATAGATCTTCTAGATACTAAGAAAAGGGTCAGTAAAGAAAAATATAATAAAATACTTGAATTACATAAAAAGTATAGCAATGATAATGAGAAGATTGAAATGGATTTAAATAAATATCAATCAATAATAGATGATATGATTAATCAGTTTAGCAATATTGAAAATGAAAAACACCTATATCCTTGAGAAAGGATATAGGTGTTTTTTTATCACTTTAGTTCATAGTTTTTTAATATTAATGCTATAGAATAAAAGCAAGAACAATATTAAGGTGAAAGGTGATAATAGATGAAAGAAAAGTTTAGAAGATTTATGAGTGGACGATATGGTTTCGATCAACTTTCAAATGCATTGATTACTGTAAGTATTATATTTATATTACTTAGTGCTGGTTTACAATCAAGTGTTTTAAATACTTTAGGATTCGTCGTATTATTTTTTAGTTATTTTAGAGTTTTTTCAAGAAATATATATAAAAGATATGCTGAAAATCAGAAGTTTTTAAACTATTGGAATCCAATTAAGGGGAAATTCTATTCTTTAAAGAATAGAATGAAACAATCTAAGACCCATAAATTCTACAAATGTCCAAATTGCAATAAAAGAGTAAGAGTTCCAAAAGGAAAAGGGAAAATAAGAATAACTTGCCCAGAGTGTAAAACTAAATTTGAAGCAAGATCATAAAATACATTTCATAATTGTTCCTAATTTATCATAGTATCTTACTAAGGAATATGAGATTTGGGGGGATAATTATGTTTGATGATTTTATGACTGTAGATGTGTTGACTACGTTTACTGGTTTGACAGCTGCCGTAATAGTAATAGTTCAATTTACAAAATCTATAGTAAAGAAGAAGTTTGGAGATCAATTTGTTAGGCTGTATTCTTTTATTGTTGCTCTAATACTTACTTTTATTTTTGCAAGACAAGGTTCAAATATTGAGGGTATAGTTCTTACTATAATAAATGCAATGGTGATAACTATAGGAAGTATGGGCGGTTATGAACTTCTTGCAGATCCTTTAGCACAAAGTATCAAAAGGAGATAGTACTAACACTTTGGAGGTTTGTATGAAACATATTTCGATTGTTCAACAAGATGATGAGGAATTGCTAAAGGAAAAAGTGAATGAATGGATTAAGAGTAATGAGGAAAGTATTGTTGAAATAGTAGCTATAGAATATACTAATAGAAATACGCTTTATGTAGCAACAATAACATACTTAGATTAAAGAAGCATTTGCTTCTTTTTTTTTATTCCAATTTATGCTATATTAAGACTAACGAGGAGGGATATAATGGATAAAATAATAGGATTTGTGGGATACGGAAATATGGGTTATGCCATGGTTAATTCCATAATTAGAGAAAAGCTAGTTCCTATTGAAAACATAATAGTATCTAAAGAAACAATAACTGAGAAAGACATGCTTAGAAATAAAGATAATATAAAATTGACTACTGATAATATTGAAGTAGCTAAGAACGCTGATATCTTGGTATTAGCAATAAAACCAAATGTATTTGGTACAGTTCTAAAGCAAATCAAAAATAGTATAAAAAAAGATGCAATAGTTATTAGTATAGCTGCAGGTATTAATCTATCATATATTAAAGGGAATTTTGGAGAATCCATAAAAATTGTAAGAGCTATGCCTAATACACCTGCATTAGTTGGCCAAGGAATGACCGGATATGCATTAGGTTCTAAATTAACTGTTGAGGAGCTTAATAATGTAGAACAAATATTTAATAGCTTCGGCAGATCTCAATTAGTTGATGAAAACCTTTTAGATGGTGTAACTGGAATTGCAGGGTCATCTCCTGCATATGTATATATGATGATTGAAGCTCTTGCTGATGGTGGTGTAAGAGAAGGTATACCACGAAGCCAAGCATATACATTTGCCGCACAAGCAGTCCTAGGGTCAGCTAAAATGGTTCTTGAAACAAGTTGTAATCCAGCAGAACTAAAAGATAATGTATGTTCACCAGGTGGAACAACTATAGAGGCAGTAGCAAGTTTAGAAAAGAATGGCTTTAGATCGGCTTTAATAGAAGCTGTAAAAGTTTGTGCAGAAAAAAGTAGAGAATTAGGGAAATAGTAAATAGTAAAGTAATTTGTCACCTTTAGTTGATTGCTTATTTATTAAATGAATAATTAGATAGAATATGAATAAATATATGTAGTGATAGGAAGGTGATTAAATGGATAGAAGGCTAATATTAGTATTTGTATTATTTTTAGCATTGCTAATAGCATTTATATCAACTATTTATATAAGTGAGCTAAAGAATATGGATCAGCTTAGAGTTGAATATCCAGGATTGAAAGAAGTGGTTTATTCTTATAGAAAGGATAGTTTGAAGGTTTGGGCTATTAATATGGTTCTTTCTTTTATAATTCCAGTGGTATTTCTTATATCAGGCTTGTCCCAAAGGATAAGCTATATGGTAGGTAAAGATAGAAATTTATTTTTATCTGGACTATTATATGGGATTGTCTTCTTTGGACTTGTTTTTATTATTAGTTTGCCTTTTGACTTTTACTCATCGTTCGTATTAAAGCATAGATATGGATTGACAGATCAAACATTCTTAAGGTGGTTGGAATTAAACCTGAAGAGGTTTGTAGTTGGTGATTTAGCTTTTTCATTATTCTTATGGCTACCATATTATGTAATATATACTAGCCCTAAGAGTTGGTGGTTAAAAATAGGATTACTATTAATACCTATTGTTATTTTTATTGTATTCATATCTCCTATGGTAATTGATCCCATATTTAATAAGTATACATCTATAAAGGATGATAATCTTGGCCAGCAAATCCAAGTTTTGCTTGATGAAGCTGAAGTAGGGGATGCTGATATTTATAAAGTGGATAAGAGCAAGGATACAAATACTATGAATGCATATATGACAGGGATTTTTGATTCTAAAAGGATTGTGCTCTGGGATACCACAATAGATAAATTAACTGAAGATGAAGTGTTAAGCATAACTGCCCATGAAATTGGTCATTATGTAAAGGGACATATTTGGATAAATATTATTCTTAGTTGTGTTGGTAGTTTATTTATTCTCTATTTATTGAATAGAATTAGTAATTGGGTTCTTAGATTGTCTAATGGGGCTTTTGGATTTAGAAATTTATATAATTATGCATCGATCCCTTTATTAATAATATTGTTAAATGTTTTAATTCTATTGTCTAATCCAATTGTAAGTTATATTTCACGGACAATGGAATTTCAGGCAGATAGATATGAAGTATCACTAACAAAGGATAGACAATCTGCTGTAACAGCAATGGAGAAACTTTATGATACCAATCTTGGAATTCCACGACCTTCTAATATATATAAAATTTGGTATTACACTCATCCGTCTTTAGAAGAGAGAGTTGAATATTATAGAACAGTAGAATTTGAAGAAATAGAAAATAGTTAAAGACAATATCGAGAATTGACTAAAAAAGGTTGTTCTCGATTTATTTTTGATTGATTAGACTATATAAATTTAGTTTGAATTGATAAGCATAACTTGTGGGAAATACACAAATATAGATATTTATTCATCATAAATATTAGATTTATTTATGTATTTTTAGATAATTCATAATTAAGTTGAAATTTATATAAAATATACTTATAATAGAAGTAGTGAATTCTGCTAAATTGGTTATATGACTTAATTAGATTTTAGAATTCTAAAATATTAACTCTTAAAGGGGGAGAAAGAATTGGTAAAAAGACTTTTATCTTTATTGTTGGCTATAGTAATGGTGTTTACTTTAGTAGCTTGTCGTTCTACAGACACACCAGCTTCTACACCAGCTGAAACGCCAGCAACAGAAACTCCAGTAGCAGAAGAAGCCGGAGATTATAAAATAGGTATAATCACTGGTACTGTATCTCAAGGTGAAGAAGAATATCAAGCAGCTCAAAATATGGTGGCTGAATATGGTGATATGATAGTCACAGCTACATATCCAGATAACTTTCAAGCTGAGACAGAAACTACAATAGCAAATGTAGTTGCACTTGCATCAGATCCTGATGTTAAGGCAATAGTATTTGTTCAAGCTGTTCCAGGAGCAGCTGCAGCTATTGATAAAGTTCGTGAAACTAGACCAGAAATGCTATTTATAGCAGGGGTAGCAGCTGAAGATCCTGCAACTATAGCAAGCAAAGCAGATATTGTAATGCTAGTTGATGAAATATCCATGGGTTCTACAATACCTCAAAAAGCATTTGATATGGGAGCTGAAACATTAATCCATTATTCATTTGCTCGCCACTTGTCATATGCAACTATTGCTGCTCGTCGTGAATTAATGGTTGAAAAATGTGAAGAATTAGGAATTGAATTTGTTGATGTTACTGCTCCAGACCCAACAGGTGATGCTGGTGTATCAGGTGCTCAACAATTTATATTAGAAGATGTTCCACGTCAAATAGAACAATATGGGCAAAACACAGCATTCTTCTCAACTAACTGTTCTATGCAAGAACCACTTATTAGATCTATTATGGAACAAGGGGCTATATATCCACAACAATGTTGCCCAAGTCCATATCATGGATATCCAGCAGCTCTTAATATAGACGTATCTGGACATGAAGGCGATGTTCAATTTATGCTTGATTCTATTGGAGATAAATTAATAGAAGCAGGTCAAGAAGATAAAATGTCTACATGGGGAGTTCCAGTAAATATGTTAATGGTTGAAGCTGGAGTTGAATATGCTATTGAATATATAGAAGGAAATACAGATGGTACATTAGACGAAAAAGTATTAAGTAGTATAGTTAATGATTTAGCAGGTGGAGAAGGAAAAGCTCAATTAACAAAATACAATGAAAATGGCGTACAACTTGATAACTTTTATATGATTCTTTGTGATTTCTACGATTTTGGAGCATAAACATTGAATCTGATGTAATTATCATAAAGTCGCCGGCTTGTTCGGTAAGCTGGCGACTTTTTTAAGCTTATTTCAGACAGGAGTGAGAATATTGGAAATTGAATATCTTCTGAATATGGACAACATATCTAAGGAATATTACGGAAATAGAGTACTTAAAAATGTTAGTTTACAAGTTAAGCCAGGAGAAATACATGCACTTATGGGTGAAAATGGTGCAGGAAAATCAACATTGATGAATATTTTATTTGGAATGCCAGTTAT
The DNA here is from genome assembly GCA_028708575.1 of Tissierellia bacterium. Classification (GTDB taxonomy): domain Bacteria; phylum Bacillota; class Clostridia; order Tissierellales; family Tissierellaceae; genus UBA3583. The sequence continues at coordinate 22,428 of JAQVYQ010000017.1, read as the reverse complement.
TCATTCTACAGGTGGTTATGAAGGTGTTGTAAAAATTAATGGGGAAAAGGTCCTGATAGATGATCCTCATAAAGCAATGGATTATGGAATAGGAATGGTTCACCAGGAGTTCATGTTAATTCCAGGTTTCACAATTACAGAGAATATTAAAGTTGGTAGGGAAATTTGCAAACCCACATTGTTAAGTCATATATTTGGAAGAGATCTTGAAAAATTAGATATCGAACAAATGAGAAAGGACGCAAAGAAAGCCTTATCTAATATTGGACTAGATATTAATGAATATGTAAAAGTAGCAGGATTACCAATTGGATATATGCAATTTGTAGAAATTGCTAGAGAAATAGATAAGACTGGTATTAAACTTTTAGTATTTGATGAGCCAACTGCAGTTCTTACAGAAAGTGAAGCTGATAGACTTTTAGAAATTATGAAAATAATCTCTAGCAAAGGAATAGCAATTATATTTATTACCCATAGATTAGATGAAGTAATGGCTGCCGCTGATAGCATTACCATATTAAGGGATGGAGAATTTGTAGCTAGAAAAGAAATTAAAGACACATCTGCAATGGATATTGCACAATTAATGGTAGGTCGTAAAGTTGAAAAATTAGTAGATAATGAAAAGATGGAAAATATTCGTAACTTAAGGGATGATGATTTAGCACTTACCTTAAGAGACTTTTATGTTAATATGCCAGGCGAAATGGTAAAAGGAATCAATTTGGATATAAGAAAAGGTGAAATATTTGGTATTGGAGGTCTTGCAGGACAAGGAAAGATCGGAATACCTAATGGAATAATGGGACTTTATGAAACTGAAGGCACAGCAAATGCTTTTGGTAAAGACTTAGAATTGGACAAACTTGGAAATGCTCTTGATAATGGGATAGCATTTGTATCTGAGGATAGACGTGGTGTAGGTCTGCTTCTAGATGAAACAATAGAGCAAAACATTGTATTTTCAGCAATGCAAGCCAAGGATGAATTCTTAATAAATTTTGCAGGTCTTAAATTATATGATAAGAAAAGGGCTAGAGAGCATGCCTTAAAAATGATTGAACTTCTAGATATAAGATGTACTGGACCAAGTCAAACAGCTGGTAGCCTATCAGGTGGAAATCAGCAAAAGGTATGTTTAGCTAGAGCATTGACACTAAACCCTAAAATACTTATAGTATCTGAGCCAACAAGAGGAATTGATATAGGTGCAAAGAAATTAGTATTAGAGTACCTAGTACAGCTTAATAGACAAGAAGGTTTAACAATTATTGTAGTAAGCTCTGAATTAGTTGAGCTTAGGTCAATCTGTGATCGAATTGCAATAGTATCTGACGGTAAATTAGCTACTATATTAGAACCAGATGCAGCAGATGTAGAATTTGGTTTAGCTATGGCAGGTAGTAAGAAGGATGGTGATAAGAATGACTGATAAATTAAAGAATATGTATGCTAGTATTGGACTACCAAGGCTAATAATCACTTGCTTCTTTCTTATTATGCTATTGATGGCTCCTCCTCTAGGACTAAGTATAACAAGCCTACTAGGAGATTCTATTAGAAGATGGGCTATGTATGGTTTATTGGTACTTGCAATGGTCCCTGCAGTTAAATGTGGAATTGGATTAAACTTTGGTATATCTTTAGGAATTGTTGGTGGCTTATTTGGAGCAACAGCAGTAATTGAATTAGGAATTACTAATCCATGGTTAGCTATGCTTGCAGCCATGTTAATAGGACTATTTGTAGGGTCTCTTTTAGGCATTGGTTATGGATTGTTATTAAATAAAGTTAAAGGGTCTGAAATGACAGTATCTACATATGTAGGATTTTCTGTTATTGCCTTTATGAATATGATTTGGCTTACTCTCCCTTTTAAAGATGGAAACTTGATATGGCCTATAGGTCAACAAGGAATGAGAAATACCATAAGTTTGGAAGGTTCTTTTGGACTTGTACTTAATAATTTCCTTGATTTTAATATTGGTGATTTGCACATTCCCACAGGCTTAATACTATTTTTCTTATTAACTTGTTTTGCAGTTTTTATTTTTATGAAAAGTAAAGCTGGCATTGCTATGAGTGCTGCAGGAGCAAACCCTACCTTTAGTAAAGCATCGGGAATAAATGTAGATAAGATGAGAGTATTAGGTACAGCAATTTCAACAGCTTTGGCTGCTGTCGGGATTATTACATATGCTCAAAGTTATGGATTCCTACAGCTATATAATGCACCTTTGATGATGGGATTCCACTCGGTTGCAGCAGTATTAATAGGTGGAGCAAGCCTTAAAGATGCTAAAATATCACATGTAATAATCGGGACATTCCTATTTCAAGGGATATTAACAGTAGCATTACCTGTAGTAAATAAGATATTACCAGAAGGCAATTTATCTGATGTAATTAGAATAATTATCTCCAATGGCATAATTTTATATGCTTTGTCTAAGACAAAAGGAGGTAGCAAATAATGGATAATATAAAGAATAGAATATATAATTTTGCAAGTGAAAACAAGGTAGTTATCCTCTTTGTATTGCTATGTATAGGCGGGATCTATGCTTCAGGTAGCCCACTTACTTTTGTTGCCAGTGAATTGTTTACCAGAATTGGTAGGAATGGATTTATGGTTCTAGCATTATTGATACCTGTATTAGCTGGTATGGGACTTAACTTTGGTATTACTGTTGGAGCTATAGCAGCCCAAATCGCAGTATTTTGGGTTGTATATTGGGGTTTTGAAGGCATCACAGGATTTTTACTATGTCTTTTAATGGCTACTCCTATTGCAATATTCTTTGGGTTTTTAGTCGGAAAACTATTTAACAAAATGAAGGGCGCAGAGATGATAGCTGGTATGGTTCTAGGTTATTTTTCTGAAGGCCTATATCTACTATTTTTCCTTTTTATAATTGGTGGAGTTATACCAGTGTATAACGATAGACTTATAATAACTGGTGGAGTAGGAGTAAAGAATACAATAGACTTAGCAGGTAATATAAAATATTCATTGGATACAGTTCCAATGCTTACTATTATTGAAATCCTATTTTTCATAATTGTAATTTCAACAATTATAAAAATAGTCTTTAATAAAGTTAAGGAAACAGGATTATCTTTTAAGAAAGATCTTATTATATTAGGAGTTGGAGCTATTGTTTATGCACTATCATTTATACCTTCTATAGAAGCATTTTTATCTACTGATAGATTGTTGTTATTACATGCTGTAATAATAGGTCTTGTGGCTTTGGTATTGATGCAAATTTGGTATATTATTAAGAATAGATTTATTCTAAAAGATATGGATTATTCAATGAAGAAACCAATTGCTTTAATAGTATTAGCAGCAATACTTTATGGATTGACATATATTAAGGCAATTGAAGAGATACTCCTTTATGTAAATTTACCTGTTACCACATATCTTTGTATTGTAGCATTATGTATGTTCAATAGTATGATCATTAGAACAAGAATTGGTCAAAACATGAGAACAGTAGGGCAAAGTAGAGTGGTGGCAAATTCAGCGGGTATAGATGTAGATAAAACACGTATTATAGCAATGATAATCTCAACTGTATTAGCATGTTGGGGTCAGTTAATATATTTACAAAACATAGGGACATTCTCTACTTATGGGGCACATACACAAGTTAGTCTTTTTGCTATAGCTTCATTATTAGTAGGTGGAGCATCAGTTCAAAAAGCAACAAACAAGCAAGCAATTATTGGAGTAATACTATTCCATACACTGTTTATAGTAGCGCCTCAAGCTGGAAAAGAGATATTTAACAATGCACAGCTTGGTGAATACTTTAGAGTATTCATAGCATATGGTGTAATAGCAGTTTCCTTGGCAATGCATGCTTGGAAAACAAATATTAGACCCATAGATGATACAAAAAAACCAGCACGATTAAAAGGTCAAAAAGCATAATTTACAATGAATCACTGAGGATTATTTAATCCTCAGTGATTTTAAATTATAGCCACTTAAAGCTATTAATGTTAAGGCAGGGCTGTAGAAGATCCATACTAGATTTGAAGATATAGTTTGAACAAGACCATGTGGCAATGTTAAAGACAATCCTACATTTATATCACACAATACGAAGAAGAACATGCCTAAGGAAACTAATATGGAGTTTATTTTGGGGAATAGGCTTAGCAAATAATTAGCTAAAGCAGTCCAAAGTGATGTTGATAGCATTAAGCCATAGAATATAATCACAGTTAAAAGCAGTCTATCATCCAAATGTTCATTGATAAGTTTTACTAAGAATAATAGAAACAATACTGTACTTAAGATTGTATTAATAAATAAACTAGATTTAATTGGATATTCTTTTGCAAATCTGATCTTATCTTTTAATCCTACAGAATTTCTTATAATAAGTCCTAGTTGGACCAAAGAGAAAAACAATATGCCTACTATGGGGTTCTGAATTAATACTAGGGCAGTATCAGCTAATATTATTAGTATATATATTGTTTTCATCATTATTAAATCTTTTTTGTTTAGAGAATTATTTCCTGTTATAAAGACTATGCTAGTAGCTAATAAAACAACAATTGCTTTGAATCTATTTGAATGCCTAGTTTCATATAAAGATATAGTATCAACAATAAATGGTAACCAATCTAACAGTATGATTATTAGACTTGCTATAGCTATTAAAACTAGAATAATAATTATCAAATATCTTTTCTTATGGATCATAGTTCACCTTCTTTTGTTAAGTATAGTATACCCTTTTAGATAATTAAATGAGAGTATAGGTTTATATTGGGTATATAGATAGCAGCGTGTTTTTTTACTTTTTGTTAACAATTTGTATTACTTTTTTAACATACTGTTAATAAATCTACTATATAATAATACTAGACTAATGAATGTGAGGTATTAATATGAATATAGGTCTTTTTACTGATACTTATTATCCCCAAATCAACGGGGTTGCTACATCAGTATTGATGCTTAAGGAAAATTTAGAAAAGTTAGGTCATAATGTATATGTATTTACTACAACAGATCCAAAAGCTGATAAAAATGAAAGAAACGTCTTTAGAGTTCCTAGCATTCCTTTCAAAAGCTCAAGAAGGGTGGGCTTATTCTATAATCCCCTTATATTAAGGAGGATTAAAAGGCTAAAACTAGATATAATCCACACTAATACAGAGTTTCCATTAGGTATATTTGGAAGAACAATAGCTAGAGAATATAATATTCCATTAATTCATACCTATCACACTATATATGAGGATTATACTCATTATATAGTTAAATTTGGAGCATTAGATACTATAGCTAAAAAGACTGCTAGAAGATTAAGCAAAAACTTTTGTAATTCTGCTGATAGTGTTATTGTACCTACTTTAAAAGTAAAAGATTTATTGCTTACATATAATGTATATAAACCTATAGCAGTAGTTCCTACAGGGATAAATTTAGAAAAGTATTCTAGTGGAAAATATTCTACATCTGAAGTTTTAAAAATCCGCAAGGGATTAGGCATTTCTGACCAAGATAAGGTACTTCTCTACATTGGTAGATTATCAGAAGAAAAGAATATAGATGAATTATTGTATGGTATGAAATCATATTTAAAGGATAAAGAAGATGTAAAATTTCTACTTATAGGGGATGGACCAGGTAGAGAACAAATACAAAATTGTGCAAAAGAATTAGGAATATGGAACAAGACCATATTCGCAGGGGAAAAACCTTGGGATGAAATTGGAAAATACTATCAATTAGGAGATATTTTTATTAATGCATCTCAAAGTGAAACCCAAGGCCTAACATATATAGAGGCTTTAGCATCAGGATTGCCAGTAGTGGCAAAAGCTGATAGATGTCTTGAAGGCGTAGTTGAAGATGGGAGCAATGGATACATGTACCATAGTTTAGAGGAATTATATAATTTTTTAGATAATATATTATATGAAAACGAACATATGAAAAAGTTAAAGAATGCAGCAGTCGAGTCTGTAGAAAAATATTCAGCAATGGGCTTTGCTATAAATATAGAGGCAGAATATAAGAAGATTCTTAATAAAAAGAGAAGATATAGTAGAGCATCTTAAACAAATGGCGATTCATACCCTTTAGCTTTTTCTATTTGATAAATATTAAAAATAATACTATACTAAGTCTGTAATAGTTTAATCAAAGGTTAGAGAAGAGTAGACACCTTAATTTATTGGGTCTAAACACATTATACAAGGGGGTAAATTATGTATAGTTTTTTAAATGATTATAGTGAAGGTGCACATCCTAGAATATTAGAAATGATGAATGAATATAATTTAGAACAAAACATAGGGTATGGAGAAGATATTCATTGTGAAAGAGCAAAAGGATATATTAAAGATTTAATAGATAGAGATGATGTGGATATACATTTTATACCTGGAGGAACCCAAGCAAATATGATTTCTATATCAGCTTTTTTACGTCCACATCAATGTGTTATATCTGTAGATTCAGGCCATATATATGTTCATGAAACAGGAGCAATAGAGGCTACAGGCCATAAAATATTCCCTGTACTAAGGGAAGATGGCAAACTAAGACCTGAAGATATTAGAAAAGTTTTAGAATTTCATGGCAATGATGAGCACATGGTACAGCCTAAAATGGTGTATATATCAAATTCTACAGAGGTAGGAACTATATACTCTAAAACTGAACTAGAATCAATATATAAAGTATGCAAAGAAAATGGATTAATATTATTCCTTGATGGAGCAAGATTAGGATCTGCATTGGTGAGTAGCAAAAATGATTTAAATATTGAGGATTTACCAAATCTATGTGATGCTTTTTACATAGGAGGCACAAAAAACGGTGCCTTGCTTGGAGAAGCTTTAGTAATTGTTAAAGAAGAACTAAAGAAGGATTTTCGATATAGTATAAAGCAAAAGGGAGCAATGCTAGCTAAAGGTTTCATAATGGGGATACAGTTTGAAGCATTATTTAAAGATGACTTGTATTTTGAGTTAGCAAGACACGCAAATGCAATGTCAAAAAAGATCGCAGATGCAATTCAATCGGAAGGATTTGAATTATTGCAAGAGCCTTGTTCAAATCAATTGTTTCTTAAACTTTCTAATAAGATTTTAAAAGAGATGGAAAAAGAATTCTTATATGTTATTAACGGGAAGATTGATGAAGAATATACATCCATAAGATTAGTTACTTCATGGGCTACTACAGAAGAAAGTGTAAATGCTTTAATAAAATTTTTCAAGAATGCAAACAGCTTTCTCTAAGGCCTAAATATACTATGATTAAGCAAAGGCATAAAATCATACAGAAAGGAAATCATATGAATGTTGCATTTTTTTTAACACCCAAAAGTCAAATAATATATGAAACTATAGATGCTAGCATGAGGCAAGTTTTGGAAAAAATGGAGTATCACACTTATACTTCAATTCCTTTAATAGATAATGAGGGAAAATATGTTGGAGCTATAACTGAAGGGGATCTTTTATGGAAGATAAAAGATACTTCTAATATTACATTAAATGATACAAATAAGATATTAATCTCAGAAGTGCCAAGACATACTGAAAGTAATACTGTGTCCATTGATGCTAATATTCAGGATTTGATTACATTAGCAAAAAGTCAAAACTTTGTTCCAGTTGTAGATGATGAGGGAATTTTTATAGGCATAATTAAGAGAAGTGATATAATAAACTATTGCGAAGTATTATTATTAGAAGATAATGCAGAAGCAAAGTAAACTTGTACTGGTATGATACCTCCAAGTAGATAATCTAATTGATTATCTACTTGGAGGTATTTTTTTAATACAGGAATATACTCAAAACTAATGAATAGAATAGGTAAGTATATATTATCAATTAATGGGGGTGCATACATGGGAATTCATCAATTAATAATTATAATACCTATAATATCTATGACAATTACAAGCCCACAAATAAATACAAGTATTGATGAAAGAGTAAACGGTTATTATGATTATTATATAGAGAGTAATGAAGAAACAAAGGTCCAGGAGTTTTTTATTGAAGATTCTAGTCCTGCTGGGGAAGTATCACAATTCAATGAAAATAGTATCCTACTAAGTCAAGGTATTGCAAGTGAGGAAGTATATAGGTTAAAAAGTTTCTTAAAGGATATGGGCTATACAGGAATCTTAGAGGATTATTACTATGATAAGGAAACAAAGGACCTTGTTAGAGAATATCAAAAGAATAATAGACTAGTTTCTGATGGAATTGTTGGTTTGGATACATATAAAAGTATAAATAATGATTTGCAAATACATAAAATTATATTACCTGAGATGAAAATAGAATTTAACTCAAAAGTGCCAGATAGCAAATGGATAATGTTAAATAAGACAAACAATACATTGTACTATTTAAAAGGCACTGAACTTATTGAAAAATATCCAGTAGCAACTGGTAAACAAATGAGTTTAACACCAGAGGGTAAGTTTAAAATAGTAATAAAACTAAAGAATCCGGCTTGGGGAGGAGCCGGAAGATACGAACCAGTAGCAGGTGGTGCACCTAATAATCCATTAGGGAAAAGGTGGATGGGACTTAGTGTAGGTGGTGGTGGGCAATATGGGATACATGGTAATTCAAATTCTAGTAGTATTGGAAGATTTGTTTCCTTAGGCTGCATCAGGATGAACAATTATGATATTGAATCATTCTATGAGCAAGTTGATTTAGGAATACCTGTATGGATTGGAAATGAAGGAAAGTTAGAGGATTTCGGAATAATATTTAATATGGAGTAAATTATTAAAGCTAAACTATTATATAAGTAAATATAAGGGTTTAGCTTTTTCTTTTATATTAAACTCGTATTTAGGAAGTAATATATTATTAAGTGAATTGGATAGGCTGCATAAAAAAGAATTTGCAGTACTTTATTTTTAGGACCTAATTCTCCATTATAGATATAAAGAATAGGTAGTGCTAGTAGTGAAAACTGTTGAATAGGATGTGATAAAAGATTTGTTAGAAACAATATTAAAGCGATTATAATAAATCTTTTAGTTTTATTGAAATCCTTTGTATAATAAAAAGCAAGAATATATATTAAACCCATAAAACTATAATCCACACCTGCAATTATAGACAATATTGTTGCAAATAAGTAAATAAGTCCTTTTCTATATTTATACTTATTAGGATTATCTAGTAAATGAATAGTCACTAGTCCAATGAATAAAGTGAAGAAAACATTTTGATGATAAAAGCTTAACATACCATAAAAGGCTAAATCAAAAGGGATTTCAGATATTAGTGCGAATATTAATAATCTAATTGCGTATTTTTTCACATCTTTAGTATGTAAATACCCCTCTACTAATAAGAAACAGTAGATTGGAAAGGCGATTCTGCCAATAATTCTATAGATATCAATATTATCATGAAATATAGCTCCGTAATGATCAATCATCATAGATATTAGAGCAATTATTTTTAGAGTAAAAACGTTCATAAATTCACCAGCCCTTCATTTATTATCATAATTATATTACATTGAAATATAAATGTCACTTAAGTAAAAAATTGTTAAAAGGAGTAATCGATTTTGGCTTTATACTAATAAAGTTTTTATGTGTAAATATTGGATATATATGAGGATAAAGGTAAAACTACTAATATATTAGAAGTACTGGAGGAAAATATGGATAAAACTATAGAATTGTTGTTAAATCATAAATCAATAAGGAAGTATACGGACCAACAAGTATCCCAAGAAACTATAGACATAATAATATCTTCTGCACAAATGGCTCCGACATCCAGTCATTTTCAAGCATATACCATTATAGAAGTAAAAGACTTAAAGAAGAGAAGGCTTTTAGCAGATTGGGCTGGAGGTCAGAAATGGGTAGAAAGTGCGCCGCTTGTACTATTGTTTTGTGGAGATTTATTCAGGGCTGAAAAATATTATGAGGATATAGATAAGGATGCATTAACCAACACAGAAAGTTATACAGTAGCAACTATAGATGCTGCCCTTGCAGCTCAAAAGGCTTTTATTGCGGGTCAAGCTTTGGGTTTAGGGGGAGTATGTGTTGGGGGAATAAGAAATGAAGTAGAAAAGATTAGTGAGGAGTTTGGACTTCCAGATTTAGTATTTCCATTGTTTTTACTATGTTTAGGATATCCTGATCAAGATCCAGGTCTTAAACCAAGACTTCCACAGGAAATAGTTCATAAAATTGATTTCTATGATGATAGAAAAGATCAAGAACTTATGGAAGCATACAACAAGACTGTCAGTGATTATTATGATAAAAGAACTGACGGGAAAGAAAAGGACAGATGGACTGAAAGATGTGGTAAATATCTAAGCGAAAAACCTAGATACAATGTAGGAGAACATTTTAGAAAGATAAGATTGCTTAAAAAATAAAATGAAAGGCTAAAAGGAACCGACTCCTTTTAGCCTTCTGCCATTTAAATATATAAGAAATTATTAAATCGAATTTTGTGGGATGCCGATTTTTCCACCGCTATATGATCCATCATCATAATTTTCACCAAGTTTGATTTCACTAGTGTCTAATCCCCGTTGTTCCAATCTTCCTATAATAGCTTTCTTGTTTTTATCTCTTTCAAAAGGATTAATTGTTTGTTTAACACCTTCTACAAGCTCATACCATTTTTCGAAAGGAATACCAATTCCTATTTCGTCTGGTACCCAGTCAGCAACTAAACGAGTTCCTGGACATAATAAAGAGATATTAATATCTTTAGTATTATAAGTATAAGTAGTTAAATCTTGACAAACTGCTTGTAATCCAACAGTTCTCAAGTTATTTGTATAACCGTTAAAATAGCCATGTCCTTGTATCAACCTCATAATATTAAAAGAACTGCTTACTGTGATGACAATATCTGGATCTTCTTCATAGTTTTCAAGAGGCATTACTGCCATACCAACTGGTCGTTCCTTCATGAATAGCATGTCATCATTGATATTCTTTGATGTTTCTACATCTTTATAGATACCTTTTTTAAATCTTCCTTTTCCACTTGCTATTGGATCAGGAACATCAGTAAAGTTTAGAGCAAATGCTCCATTAGGGCATCCTTGATTTTCCTTTGTAAGCTTCATAGCTTGTCCTTTACTTGCAAGTTGAACAGAGTTGCAATATGTTACTTTACGGTCTCTTTGAGGAGCTTCGAAATTGTCGAATTCTTCTTGATCAAAGAAGAACTTTATTCCTACTGGTTTTCGATCTAAATCTAAATATGATTCGATTAAATCCACACTGCTTTTTATATTCATTATTTTCCCCCCTGCCAGTTTACTTAAATAATTCTATCACTTAAAGTATATCATTTAGCTCTATTAAAGAATAATAGATATACTTTATACAAAAACAATTCAATATTAATAGAATTAATAAGGCAGTATTAATGGTAAGCATTAGATATGCATTCTCTTATCTAATTCCGCCTTTATATTATCTCCTTGAAAGATAAATATAGCAGCTAAAGTGATTATACTTGAAGCAACGCTTATAACTGAAGGGTAAACTATATGAACCCAATCAAAAATTATGAACGATAAAGGAATTATGCCAAATATAGCATCAATTAGAGCATAGGTTATATAGTCATTTACACCAAGATGTAATACTCTTGCGGTAACAAACATAAGTCCCATTGCTGTTATACAAGCAATAGGTATTATATAGTCCAATGACCAACCTCTCCATCCAGTATTCCAATCCCAGAATAGTGACAAAATCGAAATAATAACTACCATCCATATAATTTTTTTTGAAATATGGTAAGTTTTTTGAATTATAATAATAAGACAAAGCCACATACTAACAAGTCCTAATAGGACTAAGATAGGCCAATTAATTCTTGTAGGGAGCATAGCTTCTATAGCAAAACTAATAGTTATAGCTGTAATAGAAATAAATATCATCAACTTAAGGATTAAGTTTTTCTCATAAGATGAAGGTATAGTAGGGAATGTATTAGTATGAATTTCTTCTTCTATTTCATTATTTTTAGGAATGACATTTCCACATAATACACATCTTTCACGTTTATCTTGTATATGAACTTTACAATAATTACAGTATTGCAAAATATTGCCTCCTTTAAAAATTAGATGTTATTTCTACATCTATACCGTTATTAGTAAGGAACTGAAAAAATATTCTTTGAATGTCGGTATTCTCAAATGGTGAAGTAAAGCTTATTACTAAATTATCTTTATAAGAACTTAGTGTAATCTTAGGTCTTCTAGCACTAACGCTGAGCATGAACTTATTTATATAGTCGCTAAACTCTGGTGGCATTTTTATCTGACCAATATTGGAAATTGAAGTAGTAATCCTTCTATCATTGAAATAATCAGCTATTTTTAATGCAATATCCTTAAGAGGAAGTGGAATGACTCTTGCAATTGGATTCTTCTCAAGGGACATAAATCTATAGAGATGTAAATCCAAATTTTCTTTTGTTAACTCTTTTTGAAATGTTTCTTTTACGCTTTCTATTACATCCTCCAATTCATTACTATTTTTTCCAAAAGTATAAGACACATCCATAGTACTGAAGAAGTTTCTAGAAGTATATGAGTCATAGTATTGTCTTAGATTTATAGGTACTGATAGTACTATAGGTTGGTTAGCCTTATTAGATGGCATATCTTTATATATTGAATAAAGAAATAGTGAAGTTAAAAATATGGTTAATGTAGTATCATATTTATGTGTAAGCTCTAAAATAGCCTTTACTGACAAAGTGCCTTCAATCAATCTCATTCTATTTTCTTGATTTCTTGTGCCTTTAATTTGATATGCTTTTTTATTATTTGGCTTAAAAGTTCTTCTATAGTCTAAATCCTTATTAAAATTTCTTTCAAAACTGTCATCCATTTTTTGACTAATTGAAGCCTTATAATTGATTTTATCAATTTCTTTAGGTAAATCATCTTTATATTTTAAAGCCATATAGTAATAAATAAGTGATTCTAGAAACCATATGCATCCTGCTCCATCACTTAGTGCATGAAACACCTCAAGGCTTATTCGTTTTTTATAATAAAAAACTCTGAATAAAAGATTCCTTTTGTTATTTATATAAATTGGTGCGCATACAGGATTAGATTCTATTGTAACTGTGGGTTTTAAATCACCCATTTCAAAATAATACCAAAATACTCCTCTTCTTAGAACAGACCTATACAGTGGAAAGCTTTCCATAGTCATATCAAGAGCATTTTGTAGTATTGTTGGTTCAACATCATCATTTAGTTCACATGCTAATCTTAATACCTTTGTATCCTTATTATTGCTAGTTGCTGGGAAAATTTTAGATACATTATCAAGTCTTTTCCATTTTATAGTTTTTTGTTTCATATATAATTCCTCACTTAAAAAGCATTATCGTTTAAAAACATATTAATATATTCATAACTTTTATCAATGTCTTCGTTAGCTAAAGGATTTGTCATAAATCCATGTAGTGCATCTTTTATCCTATATATTATAGCATAATTTCCAAAACTTTTAAGCTTTTCCCCATATGCCTCCCCTTCATCTCTAAGAGGGTCATATTCTGCAGTAATGATCAGAGTTTTAGGTTGGTTAGATAAATCCTTTGCAAGAAGAGGTGCAACATATGGACTTAGTCTATCCTTTGTATTAGGGACATAAAGTTCCATATAATCCTGTATTCGCTTAGATGTCATAAAATAATCAGTACCATTATCTATAACAGAAGCATAAGGAGATGAAGTGGTATGCTCATAGTTTGTAGCTGGATATATTAAGATTTGTTTACTAGGCAAGAATCCACCTTTATTTTTAGCCATAAGTGATACTGCAGCAGCTAAATTTCCACCAGCGCTATCTCCTATTAGGGTAATGTTTTCTGGATCTATATTAAATATTTGAGGATGTGTACATATATCTTGAACAACATGGTAACAATCGTCTAAACCTGCTGGAAATGGATTTTCTGGTGCTAGTCGATAGTCTACAGATACAACAGTATGGCATGTTTCATTAGCCATATTTGCACACATATTTGTATATGAGTCAATGTTCCCAATAACCCAACCACCACCATGAAAGAAGATTAATAGCTTTGGAATAGGATTTTTACTCGGGATGAATACTCTAACAGGTATTTCTCTATCGTCTACAATAATTTTATGGTCAAGCATTTTATATATTTCTTCCTTTGGTGGATTAATAAAATTTATAAATTTCCTACCAAACTTATAATATTTTTTCATATCGAAATAGGGTTTAGATATAAGTTTCAAAGCTAATTTCTTTACTCTTTTCAAGTCATTCATCCTCCAATAGTTTTTCCTAATAATTTAGTATATTATACCCATTTATTAATATCTCAATTTTGTAGGAGGTGTCATCTTTTTAAAATCTTAAATTTCAAATTCCTTGACAATTATTAAGTCTTATCATATACTAATATAAATATTTAAATTGGCGTTAAAGAGGAATATTAGAAAATAACATACTAACAGGAAAGAGGATTCACCGACTGAGAGATCTTCTAAGATAATGTTTTTCGAACCTACCCTCGTAAGCTGCAGGTGAATAAGCCTGTCCGTTAACCAACGATACTGGTTTCAAGAGGATTGGAATTTTTTCCAATCAATTTGGGTGGCACCGCGATTAACCTTCGTCCCTTTTTTGGGAGGAAGGTTTTTTTTAATATTATATACTAAATTTATGCTAGGAGGTAGAAGGATGCAAGGCGATAATATTCAAATTTTAGTTGCAATGATTATTTATGTTTCTATTGTAATATTTATCGGGCTTAAATATGCTAAAACTGCAAATGAAAACAGTGAAAACTACTTAATTGGTGGTAGATCACTAGGGCCATGGGTTACAGCTATGGGAGCAGAAGCTTCTGATATGAGTGGCTGGTTACTTATGGGACTTCCAGGTGTTGCTTATTGGTCTGGCTTAAGTGATGCTGTTTGGACTGCTATAGGACTTTTCGTTGGCACTTATTTAAACTGGCTTTTTGTTGCTAAAAGAATTAGGAATTATTCGGTGGTTGCTAATAATTCAATAACTATTCCAGATTTTTTTAGTAATAGATTTAAAGAGGATAAAAAAGTTTTATTAGGATTATCTTCTATTTTTATTATAATATTCTTTACTGTTTATGCTGCAAGTGGATTCGTAACAGTAGGGAAACTGTTTAGCACATTATTTGGTTTCAAATATGTGCATATGATGATTGCTGGAGCATTATTTGTAATTGCTTATACTCTTATAGGTGGGTTTTTAGCAGAAAGTGCATCTGATTTTATGCAAGGAATTATTATGATTATTGCTTTAATTATAGTTTTATTCACAGGAGTTCAAGCAGCTGGAGGCGTTACGCAGGTTATAGAAAATTCAAGACAAATACCAGGATTTTTAGAATTTCTCGGTATAGCTTCGCCTAAGGTTTCAGCTGGGGTCCAGCAGGTTGAAGCTGGTATACCTTTATTTAATGAAGCAGGTTCTTATAGTCTCTTAAGTGTTATATCTACACTTTCTTGGGGGCTTGGATATTTTGGAATGCCACATGTACTGTTAAAGTTTATGGCTATTAGAGATGCTAGTGAATTGAAATTATCAAGAAGGATAGCAACTATATGGTGCCTAATTTCATTAGCAGCAGCTGTATCTATTGGTATAATTGGTAGAGTTTTATACCCTGATGCTTTGCTTACACAAGCTCAATCTGAAAGTATATTTCTTTTAATGGCAACTGATTTCTTTATACCTATATTTGCAGGAGTTGTAATGGCTGGTATATTAGCGGCAACTATTAGTTCAGCTGATTCGTATTTGCTTATTGCAGCATCTTCATTTTCTAAAAGTCTTTTTCAAGGTATATTTAATAAGGAAGCAACTGATAATCATGTGTTGAGAATGACTAGAATTGCATTAATATTAATTGCAGCAATTGGAATGGCAATTGCCCTTGATGAGAATAGCGTAATATTTCAAGTCGTATCCTTTGCTTGGGCTGGATTTGGAGCTACTTTTGGGCCTGTAATGCTATTTTCACTTTTCTCGAAGAAGGTTACAAGAGAAGGTGCTATAGCAGGTATGGTAACAGGTGCTTCTATGGTATTTATCTGGAAACTCCTAGTTAGACCATTTGGCGGCATATTAGATATTTATGAGTTATTGCCTTCTTTCTTATTATCATGTATAGTTATATATATAGTATCAAAGAATACAAAAGAGCCTTCTAAGGAGATTCAAGAGGAATTTGATATTGTTAAAAATATGGGATAGATTTTTCTATCCTTTTTTTATAATTGAAAACCAATGTAACAAAATGGAGGTAAAAAGTGAAACTTTTCTTTATTTCAGATATTCATGGTTCAATCTATTATTTAAATAAAGCCTTAGATAGATTTAAAAAAGAAGAAGCTGATTATATAGTTATATTAGGGGATATATTATATCACGGGGCAAGAAATCCATTACCACTAGAATATGAACCTAAGAAAGTAATAGAATTAATTAATTCATATGCAGATAAAATAATTGCTGTTAGGGGAAATTGTGACAGCGAAGTCGATGAAATGGTAATAGATTTTCCTATAATGTCAACTTATTCAAATATATTGTATAATAATAGACGTTTATTTTTGACTCATGGGCATATATATAATGAGAATAATATGCCTAAATTAAATGAGGGGGATGTATTTATATATGGACATTACCATATACCAAGAGCTGACAAGGTAGAGGGGATATATTTTATAAACCCAGGCTCTATCACATTACCTAAAGAAAACAGTCCAAATACCTATGGCCTATTAGAGGATAATGTTTTTAGTATAAAAGATCTTGAAGGAAATAAATTTAAGGAAATTGTTTTTGATTAGGGGGATTGATTGTTTTGTATGAATATGAATTCAAAGATATTTTAAATAGTAATGAAAGGGTAATATGGTCAGACAAACCACATATATTAGTACATTTTGCATCTGGATTTCCATTATTAATTATAGGGATTTTATGGGGCTTAATGGATAGTTTCATATTCACAGGATTTATGTTTAATGATGGATTTGGTGGAGGACCTGCTTTTGGATTTCTTTCAATATTTATGCTAATTCATATGTTACCACTATGGTTTGGAGTTGGAAATATGATTAGGTTAGCATTAGTTTATAAAAACACCTTCTTTTGCTATACAGATAAGAGAGTAATTATAAAAGCTGGATTTATGGGTGTGGATTATAAAATTGAAGATTTTTATAATATTGAGAATTTAGAGGTTAATGTAGGACCTCTTGAGAATATACTTGGGGTAGGTACTATTAGAATAGATGAAGAGTATGTACGTACAGGAAAACATTCAAGAAGAGTAGGGAATAGATTGTATGGTATACAAAATCCTTATGAGGTATTTAAAGCCCTTAAGGAGATTGTGACTGATATTAAAACTGATATTAATTATCCAAATGATTATAGACCAGATACTAATAAAGGTTATAATACAAGATATGATAAGTAATGTTAAAAGGCAAGAGGGGGAATCTTGCCTTTTAATTAATTAAATCTGCTACCTAAATCATTAAGCAAATCTGATGTTAGTTTATTTACGTCTTCTATTCGCTTATTTAGCTTATGAAATTTTCTTGATAATTCAGGATCCTTAGGCTGAGCTAAATCATTTGAATTTAGCAACATACTTATACTAGTAGTATATTCCATAGTAGAAAAATTGTTCTCTTCAATTTTTTTTGCTTGATTAATAATTTCTGACATTGCATTTTTGTTTTCCATACTATCACCCTTTTTTGTTTATTTAGTATTAGTATGGATTTTTTGCTTATTATTATACTTTTTGTCCTTTACATTTTATAAAGATACCATTTACATGTTGAAATTTCATATTTTAATTCAAATATTCTTTGAGCATTATTAATAATGCTTTCGCATCTATATAGAATCATTCTATTTCCTGCTAGTTTTTCTTCTTCTTTAAAAAGGATCTTATCAATTTTAATTACTTTATTTGTAGAATCTTCAGAAGTAATTCGATATCTTAAAGGTATAGGGTAATCTTCTAGGTTAAACCATGCTATCATTTCAATTTGTTTCATTAATATTTTCACGCTAAACACCTCTAAAGTTTACTAGACATCATAGGATATTCTTCTTCCA
>JAQVYQ010000017.1:0-4116 GCA_028708575.1 Tissierellia bacterium | reverse complement strand
TTCAACTGGCAATTTCCACATTTTTTCTGCTATTTCATATGAAAATAGAGTATGTACATTGTCAGGCTTTTTAAAGTCAGATGCCACTTTAGCTAAAAGTTTATTAGGACCAATTCCAATATTTACTGTAAATCCTAATTCCTTCTTAATTCTATCCTTAATTTTATATGCAGCATCTAAATAATCTGTATCCATATTTGAGAAATCCATAAAGGCTTCATCTATTGAATATCTTTGAATATGTGGCGAGTATTGATTCAAAATATTAATCATGGAATTGCTTGCATTTATATATCTCTCATAATTTGGTGGAACTATGACAAGATCAGGACATTTCTGTAATGCAGAGTGAACACTTTCACCTGTTATAATATTATATTTTTTAGAAGGAATAGATTTAGCAAGGACAATGCCATGCCTTTTTTTCTCGTCGCCTCCGACAATGGAAGGTATTTCTCTAAGGTCAATTTTAGCTCCATGCTGTAATCTATATACTGCTTCCCATGATAGATATGCTGAGTTTGCATCTATATGAAATATGATTCGAGACATTTAACACACATCCTTTAAGAACATTTGTTCTAAGATGATTATACACGAACAGAAGTTCTGAGTCAAGAGGTAAAAAATGCTTATGATAATAGAAATTTAATCAATTCTACTATCATAAGCTAGTTAAAACCTCAAAAAAAATAGCCCTAAGGCTATTTTAAATTTTCATTATCGACCCATTCTTTTGCTTCTTGTACAGAATCTTCAGTAGGAATAGCTACTTTTGAGTCTGGTAATTTACAATCAGTTTTATAATAAATATCTGTTGCAGTATCTTCTAATTTAGGTTCACGATTCTGTTTATATGTTCCTTCAATATTTTTCTTTTTTATATCTTTTTCAGTCAATTATATACCCTCCTTTGGATCAGATCATAGTAATAAACTTTAAAAGCTTTCTATATGATATATACCCAAGAAGGATTTTATAACTCATTTTATTTTTTACTCTCGTTATCTACCCAATCTTTTGCTTCAATTACTGCGTCTAAAGTAGGAATAGAGACTCTAGAATTTTTTAATTTACGTTCTATTTTATAAAAAGCATCAGTTTCCCTATCTTCAATCTTTACTTCCTTAAATTGTCTTTGAGTTAAAGTTCCTTTATTAAATCTTATATTTTTAGGCGTTTCATTTATTCCGTTATCTGTTTTCATTTTACTTTCCTCCTTAATTGATTTCAATTACTTCAGGTAAAGGGAAATAATAACTTGGACTCATCTTTTTTGTTTCAACAGCTCCATCACTATATTCTATAGTAATGATGGATTTAACATTTGCTCCTTCTATTCCTTTAATTTTTAATACCATTTCACCTTTAGCAAGTGATGTATTCCTGATATATTTTAAAGAAGGTTTTACAATATCAGTTACTTCATGAGTCCAGGTAACTTTTGGTGGGCGTTTACTTCCATAAAACCCCATATACAATCTGTTGCCTATTAATTCTGACCATATAAGAATATTTCCTTCAGTAGTATTTTTAAATCTAAAATCCTTTATACCATAAGCTACTGTAGCATCTTGACCATATGGAACGTAGTTAACAGGCATTGAATGAAAATACCTTTCCACTATTTCAAGATTTGATAGTACAGCAAGATTATATAAGGAAGTAGCTATTTTACAAACACCTCCGCCTTCAGTTGTCACTATCTGATTTTCTGCAAAAGAAGAGCCATCTTTGTAACCTCTTCTCTTAGTATAAGGGCCAATTCTCTCATTTTGAGAGAATATCTTTGAAGGCTTAACTACATGACCACTAATGCTTTTGGCAGCAAGGGCAACGTTGTATTCTTCACCAGGCAGTGGGTCAACTAAAACTGAACAAAAACCTGCTATTAAAATAGGAGTATCATATACTTCTTTAGCTTCTAAAAAGTCATTATCGTTTATCCAAGGCATATTATAAGTTTGCCCAGATTCCTCGGGAATATCGAAATTCACTTTTTTATTTAGAATAATGTTCAAATTACTAGAATAGATTGGAGTTGAAAATGAAAAAATAATGCTGAAGATACTAATTAAAAGGGTGGATTTCAATTTAAGCATAAATATCTCCTCCAATAATAGTTTTATCAAAGTCTATATTTATATTCTTTTTTAAAAATTCCACATATTGAAATATTAAACATTGAATAGCAAAAAAATTTTTAATCTTCTTATCATTTGATAGGAGCGAAATCAGCTATGACAAATTACAATGCCAAATCTTCACTTGAAGATAGGAAATTAGCCACGTGAATACTATAAACTGATGTAGATTCCAAAGCAATAACAGCAATAACAGCAAATTCCTAATTTGGAATGATGAAACACAAACTATTTCACACTACCTTCTTTATCTATATTTTGCATATCGGACCTCTGTATATCAGAATATTTATCTTTTTCATATGGAGATATACGCTTGTGTTTTAAAGGATTTTCACGTTCTTGTCTTAAAATAATAGATTTTTGGTAAAGATCCGTGTCGTTTTTTGCCAGATAGATATAGTCTGGCCTTGGAACTTTATGTCCAGATATAATTCTTCTAGCTATAATAGCACATCTTAATTGCACATCATAAGATTCTCTTGCTTTTTTTAGAGCTGCTTCAGATTTTTTTAGGTGTGCATTCAAATCCTCTACTTCCTTTAAAGCTTTTCTTTGATTTTCATCGGACCCATTGTCTTGGGAAGGAATGGAGTTTATATTTTTGTTGTTTTCAAAACTGTTATTAGCACCTTTTTTATTGTTTAAATTTATATATCCATAATTATTAGTTCTACCAATATACATACTATTTTCCCTCCGCGATTTATTTAAGCCTGTTATTATATATTCGGTATATAATTATAAAAATTAAACTTTGAAGACAATTTTAGTTAAATTCTAGAAATAACTAAATTTAAGGCTTATATCCTGAATTTCTATAAATTATTTAAATTGAATGATATAATAGGTATGATAGATAGATAAATTGAAGGGATACCAAGAACGAATAAGGTCCTGATAGACAGGTAGAAGATATGATACAACAGTGGTCGAAGAAGAGAGGGTAAAAATTTATGAAACAAATTTTATTTGTCGAAGATGACGAGATGATTGCATCTGGGCTTATATATGCCCTCGAACAAGAGGACTATGAGGTGATTCATTGCAAGAGTGTTAATGAAGCATTGAGCGTACTACAAAATAATAAATTTGACCTTGCTATACTGGATATGCAACTGCGAGACGGCTCGGGTTTTGACGTAGGGGAAAAACTCAAAAATACAGATATCGCCATCATATTTTTAACCGTTGTTGACGATGAGGGGAATATTGTCCGTGCTTTTGAGAGTGGTGCAGATGATTACATTACTAAGCCCTTTCGCTTACGTGAATTGCTTGCCAGAGTTAAGCGCACTCTGAACACATACGGTGGAGTAGAACGTTCATCATTTTTAACAAGGAAACGCGACAATCGATACAGCAGCAGGAAAGGTATTTATGCTACTTCAATTGATTATGATGCAAGTGCGAAAACAACCAGAAGATTTTTTGCAGCTGTACAAAACAAGATGCATTATAGTATACACGGGGAAACTGCAGCAGAGGTAATTTATAATCTAGCTAATTCAAATAAGGAACATATGGGATTAACATCTTGGAATGGTTCACCAGATAGTAAGATTCATAAAAGTGATGTTGTTATTGCAAAGAATTACTTATCAGAAGATGAACTAGGTCAATTAGCAAGGATAGTTTCAGCCTATCTTGACATAGCAGAGTTGCAAGCTATGCGATATATACCAATGACTATGGAGGATTGGGAAAAAAGGCTTAATGGTTTTTTGACATTAATGGATCGAGAAGTCTTACAGGATTCAGGAAAAGTTTCAGCTGAGCTTGCAAAGGCACATGCAGAAAGTGAATTTGAAAAATATAGAATTATTCAAGATAGATTATATGAAAGTGATTTTGATAGATTTTTGGAATTAGAACAAGATATAAAGATAGAGAAATAAAGAGATGAGCTAAATTGTTGGAATAAAACTCCTTTCCACCAAGGGGTTAATATCTCTCTACGACATCTTTATTG
>JAQVYQ010000070.1:5844-8205 GCA_028708575.1 Tissierellia bacterium | reverse complement strand
ACTATGGAATTTACCATGGTTTCTTGATATTCATCTGTTAGTAAAAGCTTCTCTTCAGCTTCATTGGATATAAATCCATATTCAATTAATATTGCTGGCATTTTCGTTTCATTAAGTACGATTAAGTCTTCTCTTGCTATGGCGCCTCTATCCTTTGCACTAGTTCCTTCAATTATAGACTTTAGCATAATACTCCCTAGTTGATTATTATCTAGATCTTCAATTGTACTTTCTCTATCTGGGTAATATAGTACCTGTACTCCATCTACTGAGCTATTCTTTTCAATCGAATTTCCATGAATACTTATAAATACTCTAGCCCTCTTTTATTTGCTATTTGAGCTCTTAAAGTATTCTCTATATATTCATCCTTCTGCAACTATCTATTATTAAGTCATAGTTAAATAACTATATATCTTTTTTTTTAACATAAATCTTCTAGTTATCAAAAAGCAATACATTTTTCTCGATTATTTGATATAATTATAAGGATGCTTAAAAAAGGAGAGTACAAATGGATTTTAAACAATTAGAAACATTTATAGAAGTATCTAAATTAAAGAGTTTTTCTAAGGCAGCAGACAAACTTTTTATTACCCAGCCTACTGTTACTAATCATATACAAAATTTAGAGAAAGAATTAGATACAGTTCTTATAAATAGAATGGGTAAAACCATAAGCTTAACAAAAACAGGGGAATTATTATACAAAAATGCATTGGATATTACTAATGCTATAGCAATGACTAAATTTGAATTAGATTCTTTTAAAGGCAGTATCCAAGGTAGGTTAGATATTATATCAAGCTCTGTTCCTAGAAAATATCTATTACCAGGTATAATAAATAGTTTCTTAAGTGAGCATCCAGATGTGACTTTTTCTATTACTAATAATGACTCAAAAGAAGTTGTTTCTCGAATATTGGATGGTGAATATGATTTTGGCCTTGTTGGGGCAAAACATGAATCTTTAAATCTTGAGTATATTGAAATTATGAATGACAAATTAGTTTTAATTACTCCTTTGGCTTTTAGAGAAGATTTAAATAATTTTGATGAAATATCAATTAATGAAATAATAGACCAAAATTTAATATTTAGAGAAATTGGATCTGGAACAAGGAATGCTTTTGAGAATTGCTTGAAAAGTTTTGAAGTAAATATTGAGGATTTGAAAATTGTTGCAAATATAGAAGATACAGAATCTATTAAAGAATTAGTGTCATTAGGGACAGGCCTAAGCTTTATATCAGACAAAGAGATTGTAAATGATTTGATACTTAAAAGGTATAAAGTTTTAAACTTAAAAGGCTCAAATTTAATCCGAAGTTTCTACTTTGTATATCATAAAAGTAGAATATTGTCCCCATTAGGCAAAACCTTTAAGGATTTTGTCTTAAATCAATAAGCTAATAAATGAAGACAAGACGATATTGAAAGTAAGAGATAAGAGTTTTTTATGAAAGATGGTGAAAGAAATGGAATATGAAGGTATGGTTTATAGACCGCCTAGTGAAGCCTATAGTGTTATTATTCAAGCTACAATAGGCTGTTCTCATAATAAATGCACTTTTTGTACCATGTATAAAGGGGATAAATTCCGAATTAAAAAAACAGATGAGATAAAAAAGGATATTGACGATTTAAGATCCTATTATCCTCATATTCGTAGGGTGTTTCTTGCAGATGGAGACGCTTTAATAATTAAAACCAAAGAGCTTAAAGAAATAATTCAATATATAAATGAGATAATTCCAGAATGCGAAAGGATTGGTATTTATGCCTCTCCTACAAGTGTTAAATTGAAAACTCTAGAGGAACTAAAAGAGCTTAAAAGTATAGGACTTGATATTGCCTACATGGGTTTAGAATCTGGAAATGATGAAGTCCTTAATAAAGTCAATAAAGGTAATACTAGTGAGGAAATTGTAGAAGCAGGAAAGAAACTTAGGCTAGCTGGTATTAGCTTATCTGTAACTGTGATTTCTGGCCTAGGGGGAAAAGATTTATGGAGGCAGCATGCCATAGACTCTGCTAAAGCCATTAATGAAATGAACCCAGAATATTTAGGCCTTCTGACTCTAATGGTAAACCCAGGGACTAGCCTTTATGACCAAGTACAATCTGGACAGTTTAGTATACTAACACCAATAGAAGTAGCTGAAGAAACTCTATTGCTAATTGAAGAATTAGATGTAGACAATTGTGTATTTCGAAGTAATCACGCATCCAATTATGTATCTTTAAGTGGGACTTTAAATCAAGATAGGGAAAAGCTAATTAAACAATTGAAAAGCGCCTTAAGGGGAGAAGTACATTTTAAAGATGATGAAATGAGAAGGTTTTAAGTATTAATTAGTA
>JAQVYQ010000070.1:0-5744 GCA_028708575.1 Tissierellia bacterium | reverse complement strand
CCAAGTGCAGTAACAACAATGGTTATGCAGCCAATGAATGCCAATGCACAAGGGAGCGTTCATGATGTAGAAAACTACTCAGAGCCAGAGACTGCAATATCTTCTTTCTTTACCATGGTACATTTAAAGGATGGTAAACCAGCGTCTGTTGATAAAATAGAGCCAATAACAGATGAGGATAAGGAGTTATACAATTTAGGTAAACAAACATACTTAGGTATAAAATCTAAATATAAATAATATTAAATGGGATGTGTTATGGCTTTCAGAATAACATTATCCCATTTTATTTTGGGTTCGGTTAAGTCCTGCTTTTTTCCAGCTTTATTTATGAAAGAAGTTGACAAGCTAATTAAAAAATGGTAGTATTACACAAAGAAATTAATAAGAACCACCTTTAAATTGGTCCTGAGAGGCTTGCAAGGAGGTAATGAAATGAGATACATTAGTGCATCTTTAGATAGTGCTGTAATTAACAAGGGAAAATTCTATAAAAAGGCAGAAAATATAATAGCTTTTCTGTCTCAAATTTGTATTTTTAAAAACTATAAAGCAATGATAAAGGGTAACAAGTCCCTTTTATCATTGCTTTTTTTGGTGCAAAATTATTCAGAAAGAGGTGTTTTTTATGTGGAATAGAAAAGACTTAGTAGGTCTTAAAGATCTATCACAGGACCAAATAATGGAAATACTAGAATTGGCAAAGGCAATGAGAGAAAAGATTGATAATAAGGAAGCTAGAAAAGATAGCCTAAAGAAGTTTTCTGTACTAACATTGTTTTACGAAAATAGTACCAGAACTAAAACTTCATTTACAATGGCAGCAGAATTTTTAGGAGCAGATGTCAATGATTTAGGAATTTCAACAAGTAGTGTTAAAAAAGGTGAAAGCCTTATAGATACAGCAAAAAATTTGGATCAAATGGGTGCCGATATTATGATTATGAGACATGGCATGACAGGAGCTCCACATCTTATAGCAAAGAATTGTAGAGGTTCAGTAGTAAATGCTGGAGATGGAGTTAATGAGCATCCTACACAAGCACTTTTAGATATGTTTACAATTCATGAGCATAAAGGTAAATTTCAAGGTTTAAAGATAGTGATTATAGGGGATATAAAGCATAGTAGAGTTGCTAGAAGCAATGTATTTGGACTTACTAAAATGGGTGCAAATGTAGTTTTGGCAGGACCTTCTACTATGATTACAAGCAATATGAAAGCATTAGGAGCAGATGTTACTAGTGATTTAAATGCTGCTGTAAAAGATGCTGACGTAATTATTGGATTAAGAATCCAACTTGAGAGACAAAAAGCTGGAATGTTTCCTGATATAAGAGAGTATTCACAACTATTTGGTATTAACAAAAAACTTCTTAGTTTAGCTAAAGATGATGTAATAGTTATGCACCCAGGGCCTGTTAATAGAGGAGTTGAAATGAGTACAGATATTATAGACGGTGATAATTCTCTAATACTAGATCAGGTAAAAAATGGTGTAGCTGTTAGAATGGCAGTCATTAAACTACTTATGGAAGGGAGAAAAAATAATGGAATTACTAATTAAGAATGGAAGAATTTTAGACCCTTCAACTAATTTGGATTTTATTGGGGATATATATATTAAGAATGGGATAATAGAAGAAATAGGACAAGATTTACAATACAGTGCAGAAAAACTTATTGATGCAAAAGGCCTTTGGGTAACACCAGGACTAATAGATGTCCATGTTCATTTACGGGAGCCAGGACAAGAGTATAAGGAAGATATAGAATCTGGCTCACGAAGTGCAGCAAAAGGCGGTTTTACTACTATTTGTTGTATGCCAAATACAAAACCAGTAGTTGATAATGAAGTAGTCGTAGAATATATAAATATGAAGGCTAAAAAAGCTGGATTAGTAAATGTTCTTCCAATAGGTGCCATAACAAAGGGACAAGAAGGAGAGATTCTTGCTAATATAGGGAAGATGGCAGAGGCTGGAATATGTGCTATAAGTGAAGATGGAAAATCGGTTTTAGATGCAAATCTCCTTAGAAAGGCTATGCAATATGCTAGCATGTTTGATTTACCAATTCTATCTCACTGTGAGGAACCTAGCTTAGCTACAGGATTTATGAATGCTGGGGAGATGTCTGCCTTGCTAGGTATGAAAGAAATTTACCCTGAGTCAGAGGAAATAATTGTGGCTAGGGACATAATACTAGCAAATAATGCAAAAGCAAAACTACATCTTTGCCATTTAAGTACAAAAGGCAGTATTCAATTATTAAAGGAAGCAAAACTAAGAGGAGAAATAGTTAC
Organism: Tissierellia bacterium; assembly: GCA_028708575.1. GTDB lineage: Bacteria > Bacillota > Clostridia > Tissierellales > Tissierellaceae > UBA3583. The sequence continues at coordinate 3,439 of JAQVYQ010000070.1, read as the reverse complement.
AGCAGAGGTAACACCACATCATTTTACTTTAACGGAAGAAGCTGTTGAAGGTTATGATACAAATACAAAAGTAAATCCACCTCTTAGAACAAGAATAGATGTAGAAGCAATTAAATGTGGGCTAAGAGATGGAATTGTAGATATTATTGCAACAGACCATGCACCTCACCACATAGATGAAAAAAATTGCGAATATGAAGTTGCAGCCAATGGAATTGTAGGATTGGAAACATCAGTATCACTGACAATTACAGAGTTGGTCAATAAAGGATATTTAACCCCAATAGGATTGGTGGAAAAAATGAGTACAAACCCTGCAAGAATGCTTGGTATAGATAAGGGGACACTAGAAATTGGAAAGATAGCTGATATAACAATTATAAATCCAAGCATTGAATATGTAGTTAATGGCCAAGAGTTTGAATCAAAGAGTAAGAATACACCATTTAACGGTATGAAGTTACAAGGGAAAGCAATGTATACCATAGTTGGCGGACAAGTGATAATGGAAGATGGTAAAATACGAGGAGAGATACAATGATAGATATACTAATAGATAAGATAATTCAAATGGAGAACCCCTCTGTAGTTGGATTAGACCCAAGACTTAACTTTATTCCACAGTTTATTAAGGATGAAATGTTTGATAGATATGGGAGAACTCCAAAGGCAGTTGCAGAAAGCTATTTAATGTTTAATAAGGCAATTATTGATGAAGTATATGATATAGTCCCAGCTGTTAAACCGCAAATTGCAATGTATGAAGAGCTAGGATATATAGGAATAAAAGCATATATGGATACTATAAATTATGCAAAGGAAAAAGGTCTAGTTATAATTGGGGATATAAAAAGAGGAGATATATTTTCCACTGCAGAAAGCTATTCAAATGGTCACATTGGAAGGCTAAGTATAGAAGATGAAGATTATACTATATACAATGAAGACTTTATTACTATTCATCCATATATGGGATATGATTCTGTAGAGCCCTATATAAAGGATTGTAAGGAATATAATAGGGGCTTATTTGTATTAGTAAAGACATCTAATCCAAATAGTGGAGAGATTCAAGATTTACTTGTAAATGGTCAAAAGATTTATGAAATAGTAGGAAAATTAGTATCTAAATGGGGAGAAGAATTTATTGGCAAATACGGATATAGCCAAATTGGTGCTGTAGTCGGTGCTACACATCCAGAGCAGGGGAAGGACTTAAGACAAATAATGCCTCACACCTTTTTCCTAGTACCTGGTTATGGAGCACAAGGAGGGACTGCTGAAGATTTGAAAGATTGCTTTGATAAAAAAGCTTTAGGAGCAATAGTCAATTCATCAAGGGGCATTATTGCAGCTTATAAAGATGACAAATATAAGAAAGACTATAGTGATAAGGAGTTTGGAAAAGCAGCAAGACAAGCAGCAATAGATATGAGAAAGGATCTGCAGGAGGTATTAATTTGAAGGCACAATTAATATTAGAAAATGGGAAAATATTTAATGGTAGAGCCTTTGGACATATTCGAGAAGCAGTAGGAGAAGTTGTATTTAACACATCTATGGCTGGGTATCAAGAGATAATTACCGATCCGTCAAATTATGGAAAGATTATTACTATGACATACCCTCTTGTTGGAAATTATGGATTAAATCTTGATGATAGTCAGTCTAAGGGAGCAAAGATTAAGGCTTTAATAGTAAGGGAAAAAGCTGATAATCCTAGTAACTGGAGAAATGAAATGACTCTTGATGATTATTTAAAGCAGCATAGAATATTGGGTTTAGAAGGAATAGATACAAGGGCATTAACAAAGATTATAAGAAATGAAGGCAGTATGAAGGCAATAATAACAATGAGGGAATTATCTAAAGGGCAAATAGATTTACACTTTGAAACATCTAATGATGAATCAGGCTTCGAATATGTTTCCACAAAGGAAAAGTATGTAATAGAAGGAAGTGGAAAGCATATTGGACTTATAGATTTAGGAATAACAAATAATATTATAGACTCCTTAAAAAAGAGAAATGCCAAATTAACTGTTTATCCACATAGTGTATCAACTGAAGAATTAATAGAGGATAATTTGGATGGAATACTTGTATCCAATGGACCTGGAAATCCTGAAAAATTAACTGAATTAGCTTCTAATCTAAAATTATTAACAGGAAAAACTCCCCTATTTGGTATAGGCCTTGGCAATGAAGTTCTGGCACTTAGTCTTGGGGCAAAGATTAGCAAAATGAAATATGGTCATAGAGGCAGCAACTTACCAGTTAAGGATATTGCAAATAATAAGATACTTATTACTTGGCAAAATCACTCATGTCAAGTTCTTGTGGATAGTTTGCCAGAAGATTTGGAAATTACCCACAAAAATATAAATGACGATTCAGTAGAAGGAATTGAAAATAAAAAATTAAAAGCATTTGGTGTGGAATTTTACCCAGATGATAGAATTTTCGACAAATTTTTTAATTATATGGAGGGAAAGTAAATGCCTAAAGACAATAGTATAAAAAAGGTATTGATTATAGGTTCAGGGCCTATTGTTATTGGGCAAGCAGCTGAATTTGACTATTCTGGTACTCAAGCCTGTAAAGCCATTAAGGAAGAGGGCATCCAGGTAGTATTAGTCAATAGCAATCCAGCTACAATTATGACTGATAGGGATATGGCTGATAAGGTATATATAGAGCCATTGACTGTGGAATTTATAGAGAAAATAATTGCAAAGGAAAGACCTGATAGTCTAATAGCAGGTATGGGTGGACAAACAGGATTAAATCTTTCTGTTGAGCTTTATGATAAAGGAATATTAGATAAATATAATCTAAGGGTTATAGGTACTTCTATAGAGAGTATTAAAGAAGGGGAAGACCGGGATCTTTTTAAGAAGATGATGGAAAGAATAAATCAGCCAGTTATAGAAAGTGATATTGTAACTACAGTTGATGATGGATTGGAATTGGCCCTAAAAATTGGCTACCCAGTAGTTGCTAGACCTGCTTATACCTTAGGTGGCACAGGTGGAGGAATTGCTGAGAATGAAGAAGAGCTAAGGGAAATTCTTGCTACAGGAATACAATTAAGTCCTGTAGGACAAATACTTATAGAGAAAAGTGTTAAGGGCTGGAAAGAAGTAGAGTATGAAGTAATGAGGGATTCCTATGGAAATAGCATTGTAATATGCAATATGGAAAATGTGGATCCAGTAGGTATTCATACTGGAGATAGTATAGTAGTAGCTCCAACTCAAACCCTTACAGATAAGGAAGTAGTAATGCTTAGAAAGGCATCACTTGATATATTAGATGCTCTTGATATTAAGGGAGGCTGTAATGTTCAATTTGCCTTAGATCCTGAAAGCTTTAACTATGTAGTCATAGAAATAAACCCAAGGGTAAGTCGTTCATCAGCCTTGGCTTCAAAGGCTAC
>JAQVYQ010000069.1 GCA_028708575.1 Tissierellia bacterium | reverse complement strand
AAGAGTTAAATTTGCAACGAGAATTCTCTTGTGATATACTAAAAAAAGGGAAATTGGAATATCAAATTAATTGCAACGCTGAGTTCTTAATGTAAGAAGCGGGGGAACCGATAATAATGGGGTGAATCAAATTTTTTGAAGGGCTACCCTTTAGTCCTAATCCGTCAGCTAACCTCGTAAGCGCTATAAGGGTGTCATGTTATGCTGATTTAAAAGCCATGGTACTCCATGGCTTTTTTGTATTTTTTGGTATTCAAAATGTTTAAACCTTAATACATTGTAATTTTACAATTAATGCTTTTCATTTAATAAAAACTAAAAATTATTAAAGGATGGTGTTAGAATTTAAAAATTAATGATAAATTATATTGTGCTCTTGAATATTGTCACATATTATTTCACGAAGTGAGATAAAAGGACAAGACATAACAAACAGGAGGTAGGTATGTTAACTTTTGAAAATGTACAAAAAAAATATCCAGATGGAACTTTAGCGGTGGACTCAATAAATCTAGATATAAAAGATGGAGAGCTCGTTGTATTAATTGGACCCAGTGGATGTGGAAAAACAACTAGCTTGAAATTGATTAATAGGTTGGAAGAATGTACTAGCGGAAAAATAAGTATCGATGGGGAAGACATTATGAACCTGAACCCTGTAAAACTAAGAAGGGGCATAGGATATGTAATTCAGGAAAGAGGATTGATGCCTCACCAAACTGTTGCCGAAAATATAGCCACAGTACCTAACTTATTAGGTTGGAAAAAAGAAAGTATTGAAAAACGAGTTGATGAACTCTTAGAAATGGCTGGTTTACCCAAAGACGAATATAAATATCGGTTACCAGATCATATGAGTGGGGGTCAACAACAGAGGATTGGTGTATTAAGAGCTTTGGCAGCTGACCCTAAGATAGTTTTGATGGACGAGCCCTTTGGTGCTCTAGATCCAATAAGTCGTGATAGTCTGCAAAACGAATTATTAGACATACATGAAAAATTAAAGAAGACAATCGTTTTTGTAACACATGATATCCACGAAGCTATAAAATTAGCAGATCGTATTGTATTAATGCGAGACGGTAAAATCGAGCAGGTGGGAACGCCGGAGGAATTGCTGGAAAATCCTGAAAATGAATTCGTGAAAAATTTTCTTGGAACCGAGCAGTTGACTCAAATTTCACCTGATGCCTCTTTAAAAGCGTTATTAGAAGATGCTACTTTCAAAGTGGACAAGAATAAATCAATAAATTATGTTTTGGAGCTAATGGAGGATAATGATGTAAAATCAGTACAAGTAATTGATAAACAAGGGATATGGCAAGGGTCTGTATTCTCATCCACTTTAAAAAAGGCAAAAATAGAAGGAAAAGAATTAGTGGGAGAAGAATTGTTTTTGAATCGGAAACTCTATATTGAAGAGGCAACATTGAGAGATGCTGCACAAATGTTTATGGATTGGGAAGCGCCGATTCCTGTGTTAGATAAATCAAAAAAACTACTTGGTATGGTCACCGAAAGTGGTATGGCTCGATATACGATATATAAATTGATCAAATAATAGAAAGAAGATGACTATGTTTTGTCTAGTAAACCTGGTTTCTTTGAATCATTAATAGACTATGAATTAAATAATCAACAAAGAATCTTAACAGCAACAGTTGAGCATATATATATTTCTCTAATTGCTCTAGTAATCACCCTAGTACTTTTCATACCGTTGGGAATTTATTTGACGCGAAAAGAAAAACTAGCTCCTTATGTAATGTTGGTAGCTAATATTTTTCAAACCATTCCAGCTCTTGCTTTATTGGGTTTCCTTATTTTTATCTTTGGAATAGGAAATGATAACGCAATAACAACTTTGGTTTTATATGCAATGCTACCAGTATTACAAAACACATATACAGGAATTAAAAATGTGGACCCATCTACAGTATCTGCTGCAAAGGGAATGGGTATGACAAATATGCAGATTCTCATGAAAGTTGAATTACCGTTAGCCTTACCAGTAATAATCAGTGGCGTTAGAGTGGCAACGGTTTGGATAATCGGAACTGCCACCCTTGCTGCATCAATTGGTGGTGGTGGATTAGGCAGGCTGATTTTTTCAGGTTTGTCCATGATACGAGATGATATAATCTTTGCTGGAGCATTTCCTGCAACCATTCTAGCTTTATTGGCAGATTTAGGCTTTAAACGTTTCGAAAAATTTATGGAACCAACTGAAAGAGCTGCAAGAATGGCCCGCAAAATGGGGAAAGCACATTGAATTGACAGTTGCAATAGCAATTGTCTTAAAAATATATGATGTGAGGGGAGAAACTATGAGAAAAACAAGTTTTAAAATGTTGTCAGTTTTGATAGCGTTAATCATTTTGGGGATTAGTTTTACTGGTTGTACTAGGGAAAAGGAAGAAATCAAATTGGGGGCACAAAATGTTAATGAATTGATCATATTAATTAATATGGCTAAATTACTTATAGAGGACCAGACAGATTATGAAGTAGCTATGAATACAGAATTCACTGGTTCTTCGGTATTACATCAGGCAATGCTGGAGAATGAAATTGATATTTATCCAACATGGACAGGAACCCAATTAACAGGTATTCTCCGTTATGAAGGGGAAAAAATGTCACAAGAAGAAACCCACAATTATGTAAAGCAAGGATTTGAAGAACAGTTCAATATGACATGGTCAGAACCTTTTGGTTTTAACAACACCTATGCGTTTGTCGTAAAAGATGAGATTGCCCAAGAGTACAAGCTGGAAAAAGCTTCAGATTTAGCTGATTATGCATCAGATTGGCTATTAGCAGGTGATGAAAACTTTGATTCAAGAGCAGATGCATATCCAGGCTGGTCCAAAGCCTATGGAATTGAGTTTGCAGAGGTACTCAATATGCAGTATGGACTGATTTATCGATCAATTGATGCTGGTGAAGTGGATGTTGCTGCTGCATATTCAACGGATTCAAGAATCGAGGAGCTTGGATTGACTATTCTAGAAGACGACAAAGAGTTCTTCCCAGATTACAGTGGTGCATATGTAATAAGCCAAGGTCTTCAGGAAAATTATCCAGAAGTCATAGACATTCTCAATAAACTTGGGGGAACAATCAATAATGAACAAATGGTCGAAATGAACTTCCGATATGATAATGGGGAGGATCCTGATATTATCGCAAAAGACTTTTTAAATGAAGCAGGATTGTTGTAGTAATATATAAGGGGGGTCTTCAAGGCCCCTGTTTTTTGGCTACACTCAGTAGTTTCAATTGATATGAAGTGTTATATATATGATTTTTAATCATGGTGGTCAGACATGGGCCCTAAAGGCTGATGAGGGAATTATTCGAGGCTGACCATTAGGTTTTGCCTTGCTTGCTGGGTTGTCGTATCTTGACTTATATTGTAATATAAGATATAATTTCTAATTATTGGGAGCTTTCTTAGAGTATAAATCAGAATAATAATCATTTAAAGTGGACGGGGATATTGTGAATTATTTTGGAAGTGTTAAATTTTATAGGCATCTTATAATACTAGTAGTTCTTATTTTAATGATAACGCCATATATCTTTGCTGCCTTTTTAATTAGTAGTAATTCTTCACTTAAGGAGCAATTAGAAATTTCAGAAAACAAATTAATATATAACAATATTTCTTATTTGGACTCAATGTCCATATCTTCAGTTGCAAACATGTCTACACAATATTATGATCAAAAATCAATTGATTATATAAAAGAAAACTTGCCTTATCAAAGCAAGTATGACGATTTATATGTGGAAAGAAAGGATTTTGTAATTAATGAATCCAATGAAAAAACGGCTTATTTGACTTTCGATGATGGACCATCGCCTTTAACCCTAAAAATTTTGGATTTGTTAGATGAATATAATATTAAAGCGACCTTTTTTGTAACTTATAAAGATGATGATTCAAGTATATCTATCTATAAAGAAATAGTAAATCGTGGCCATAAAATTGGCATACATACAAGTAGCCATGTTTATGATGAAATATACAGCTCTATAGATGCATATCTAGATGATTTCTATAAAATTTTCACACATATTTATGATATTACCGGAGTAAAACCGGATATATTTAGATTCCCTGGTGGTAGTATCAACCCCTATAATGTTACTATACATAAAGAAATCATTGCTGAAATGCTTAGAAGAGGTTTTACTTACTACGATTGGAATGTAGACTCTGGTGATGGGTTTGTAGATTCGACAAAATCTAGTATAATAGAATCAGTAAAGAATCGTAGCAAAAATTTTAATAAGGTTATTGTTTTAATGCATGATAGTGATTATAAGCAAAATACTTATCAAGCTTTACCAACGATAATTGATTATCTAAACGAAAATAATTATAATATTGAAAAACTTGATAGTACTATTGTACCAATAATTTTTGCATATAAAGACTAATGAATAGGGGGAGAAGAACATGGATAAAGATTCAAAAAATAATTTTGATGGAAAAGATAAATCTAAGGACAAAAGTAATTTCTTTATAGCATTAGATGAGATTATGGGCGGGAAAAATAAAGAGTCTGAGGATGATGAATCCACAAGTATCCTTGAAGACAAGGAAACTGATATCTTTGAAAAGAAACAAAATGACTTTTCTGAAAAAATAGAAAAAGATTTATCAAAAATAGATTCTAAAAGTTCGAATAAAGATGGCAATGTGAATCTTGAAAAGGAAACTACTGTAATTTCTCAAAGTACTATTATTGATGGTTCAATTTCTTCTAAAGAAAATTTGATTATTAAAGGAAATGTTAATGGGGATGTTGCAGGAGACAATGATATAATGATAAGTGGGCATATTGAAGGAAATGTAAAGGGTGGTAGTACGATTTCCTTAAAAGGTTCAGTAAATGGGAACGTTACTAATAATGGGAAGATATCAATATCTAAAGAGTCGGAAATATCTGGAAACGCTAATTGTAATACATTGTATTTAGATGGCAGCATTGTTGGCGACATAAACGCTTCAAATTCAGTGATTATGGGTTCTAACTCTGTAGTTAAAGGGAATGTATCTTCAAAATCTATATCAATTGAAGAAGGAGCAAAAATTAAAGGCTCACTAAATGTATTTAGTGGTGAAGATGAAAAAGCTTAGAGAGTAACTATGATATCTTCACTTTAATAGACAGCAGTTTATATTAATATACATAGTAAAATATCATAATTTTAGAATAGGATATAATTTAATTAATATATGAATTATTAACCATTTTAGTAGTGGCAGTAGATGTGAATTTCCTAGATAATTCCATGGAATTATCCAGCAAACTCACATCTTGTTTTATTTTCCAGTTATTTATTATCCGGTATATAATCCTGTTACTTTATTTATATCTATTGTGAATATTATCCCTTTACCAGGCTCTGTGATCTGCATTTTATCTTCAATAGATTTTATTATATCTTCTACTTTTTCTTTTTCGGTTATTATCATTACAATTTCTTTTTCTGGTTCGATTTTCATAGAAAAGAATTTTTCCTTCTCATGTATTCCAGACCCTCTTGCATTAATAATTGTTGCACCATTTGATCCAGCCTCAAGAGCTGCATCAACAACTTCATGAGCAAGGCCTCTATCTATTATTGTAAAAAGCACCTCGTATTTCATCTCAGAATCTCCTCCATCTATACTTTTACTTGAGCTACTTCTTAATCCTAAAACATTATTAATATCCATTGATAAAATAATTCCATGATTTGGTTTCTCCATATGGAACTTTTTAGATAGATGTTGATGAATCACATCTTGTAAATGGTTAGGAGTTATTATCAATACAATTTCCTTTTTAGATTCATCAATGCCAAGTGTTATTAATACTTGATTTCTTATAGTGCCGCTAGCTAAAATTATTGTACCACCAGTGGCCCCTACTTTCTTTGATTCAGATATCACCTTACTCCCTAAATCACAGTCTATGATGATCATATGCAATACATGATCCTGCATATTAGTAAAATTATGCATTTTACTCAACTCCTTTTTTAGAAGATTTACGTTTATATATCAATCCTAATATTTGTATTGCAATTAAAGGTGTAAGAGCAACCATTGCAATAACGCCGAATCCATCCAATAAGACATCTGCACCTGGAGTTGCATCGGCTACTCCTTGTGCAAAAGCTAGTATAAATGTTGCTGACATTGGACCAGAAGCCACTCCTCCAGAGTCAAAAGCTATACCTACAAATAGTTTTGGTGTAAAGTACGTGAGTACAATCGCAATAATATATCCTGGTATTATTAGATGTTTTAGAGTCATACCTGGAATAAGAATTCTTGCCATGGATAGAGCTACTGCTATTGCAACTCCAATCGATAAGGTTAGTAATATACTCTTTTTCTTAATATGCCCACTAGTGACATCCTCTATTTGCTCATTTAATACATATACTGCTGGTTCTGCAGCTATAATTACAAATCCAAGTATAAACCCTATTAAAATAGTTAACGAATTATTCCCTATAGAAGCTACAGAATAGCCAATAGCTAATCCTGCCTCCATAAACCCAGCATTTACGCCTGCTAAAAATAAAAGGAATCCAACATAGGTGTATATTAATCCTTTGAGTATTTTCTTCAATCGAGAATTTGATAATTTAATCAGGGTAAATTGCAAAACAAAAAATATGACTATTATTGGTAATAAAGCTATAAAAATCTCTACCATAAGTACTGGAATTTCTTGGAGGAAAGGTGCTAATATTCCTGTACCACTATCAGCGGATTCTGGCAAAGAACCTGTTAATTCTTCTACTCCTGAAAAAATAGCCATAGTGAGCACAGCAAGCATAGGACCAGAAGAGGAAATTCCTACCAGACCAAAGCTATCTTCCTCTTCCTTTTTTCCACCTTGTGAAGAAGCGACACCTAATCCTAATGCTAAAATGAAAGGAACAGTCATAGAGCCTGTAGTAGCTCCACCTGAATCGAAAGCAATCCCTATAAATGATTCAGGAGCTATAGAAACTAATCCAAAAATAATTATGTATAGTAGCGTTAATAATTTATTGAGGGGGATTGCTAAAACAATCCTCAATAATCCAATAGCAACCATTATTCCAATTCCTATTGATACTACAATTAGAAGTTGCCACTGAGAAATTAATCCTCCTGTTACAGATTGAACTTGATTTGCTAAAATCATTAAATCTGGCTCAGCAATATTTATAAAAAAACCTAAAATTAAACCTGATATAATCAATAAAGATAAATTTTTCTTCTTAGTAATTGCTAAGCCTGTTTCTTCTCCAATAGGTTGGATAGCCATATCAGTCCCAAAAAGGAATATAGTCAATCCAATAATAATAAAAACAGCACCTATAATAAATCGAACAACAAGTTCATTTCCAATGGGTGCTATAGTAAAATTTAATAACAGTAGTATTATTGTTACAGGAAGTACTGAAGATAAGACTTCTTTAAATTGTTGAGTCAATGTATTCAAATAATATCAACGTCCCTTCTAAAATATCTTTATGTCCTATTGTTTATATCATATAATAAATAATAGCTATAAGTAAATATAAAATTACATAAAAGTCAAATATTATCTACAATTGAATAATTTAAGCATAATAATTCTTCTGTAGACCAAAATGATTTGTAAGTCAAGTATAAACCATTATCTTTACCCTCTTAATTCAATCTTCAGAATAGTGAAATATAATAAATGATTAAAATTTGGATAATTTATGATAGAATGGTAATTGGTTAAAGATATAGATAGTTATTAAAATAAGTAAAAATAGGCAATCTGCCCAGATTGCCTTCAATAATATCCATTTGAAAGGAGTATATATGAATTATTTAATTATAGGCATTATTTTAATTCTTGCATTATTTGCTATTCGGTTTTCCAATAAACAGGGCATACCTGCATTATTATTATTTATTGTGCTTGGTATGGTTTTTGGAGCAATAGGCTTTGAATTTGATGATTATAAATTTGCTGACGACTTTGCCACAGTGGCACTTATGGTAATTATGTTTTATGGGGGATTTGGTACTAATTGGAAAATGTCCAAACCAGTTGTAAAAGAAGCAATTATACTTAGCTCGTTGGGTGTTGTTGCAACTGCATTATTAACAGGATTGTTTTGCTATTATATACTAGGGTTTGAATTATTAGAAGGTATGCTTATTGGTTCTATTGTTGGCTCAACTGACTATGC
>JAQVYQ010000016.1 GCA_028708575.1 Tissierellia bacterium | reverse complement strand
AATATTTCATATGCTGATGTAGAAACCATTGGCACTTTAGTTCATATAGCTATAGATAAAGAGTATGCAGGATATATAGTAATTTCAGATGAAATAAAAGAGGACTCAGTTAGTGCTATAAAAGCATTGAAAAATCTGGGAATAAAAAAGACAGTTATGCTAACAGGAGATACAAGATTTGTAGCTGAAAAAGTTGCTAAGGAACTTGGCGTAGATGAAGTATATTCAGAGTTATTGCCAGCAGATAAAGTAGAAAAGCTAGAATCATTAGATGAAGAAAAATCAAAAAATGGGAAACTTGCCTTTGTTGGTGACGGAATAAATGATGCACCAGTATTAGTAAGGGCTGATATAGGTATTGCAATGGGTGGCTTAGGATCTGATGCAGCAATAGAAGCAGCAGATATAGTGATAATGACAGATGAACCTTCTAAAATTGTAGAAGCAATTGAAGTTGCTAAAAAGACTAAAAAGATTGTGTATCAAAATATTGCTTTTGCTTTAGGCGTTAAAGGAGTATTTCTTGTAATGGCAGCCTTTGGCATCACAACAATGTGGGAAGCAGTATTTGCAGATGTAGGTGTAGCGGTTATTGCAATATTAAACTCAATGAGAGCAATGAAATAGAAAAGGAGGGAAGATTTCCCTCCTTTTCTATTTGGGGTCAGGCTTGAATTATTTACTTATTCCACATATGTTATTGTTCTATCTAAGAAATCATGAACTTTTTCAAGAAACATACCTAACGCAAACCAAATAGGCATAAAGTAAATGGAAACAATACTATTAATTGAGTTATTTCCAATACCTGTATAGTCCCAAGGGCATTTACCTAGAAGATACATAAGGATTGTGCCTGTTATTAGTTCAATAAAATATATTAAAACCATATATATTAATCCTCTGACTATAAAGCTTTTATCCCGAATTCTATCATGAATAGGCTCCACAAATACAGCTAATCCATATATGAAAAACATCCAAATATAGGATGTTCCTTGTAGTGTAAAGTCTTTTCTTAAAAAAGAAATAAATCCAGTATAGAAAATTTCCAATCCTAAACCCAAAGTTCCATAAGCAATATATTTATATATAAAGATTTTTTTGTCCATATACTTATTATCAATTTATATAAGATGATTATTCCTATTAATTTCTGGCAATGTAATTAGAAATTCTTACCAATTTATAAATATCTTTACAACTAGAAGTTATAGAAATTAATAAATGAGAAAAACCAAGATTTTTATGTTTTTATGGGTAAATATGTAATAATATGAAGAAATATGTGGAAACATGAGATTAATAGGAAAATCCATATAAAAATATGATTTGAATGATAGCATTGAAACAATAGAGAAATCCATAGAAAAAACAATTTATCTTAAAGCAGGTGTATTTGTAGGAGATAATATAGAAGGAGAATCCAATATGATTAAAATGAGTATAACAAATGATAGTATTAAAATAGAAACATATCGAATAGGTTATGGTGAGAGAATAGATCATTTATATTTAGTAAAATAAATATAAATGATCTAAATAAAGGACAAAGAAAATATATTTTGTTAAATAAATTTCTTTGCCCATATATATTTCACCTTAAAATTTGCATGTAAATTAAAAGTGGTATTATTGATTATCAATCAAATGTAAAACCTTCACCTTCTACTTCAGATATATAGGATACTGAAACAAAAGCCCTATGATCAATTAACTTAACATAATCTCTAATTTTTATATATTCTCTTCTATCAACAATTGAATTTATTATTCTCTTTTCATGATTTGAATACCCACCTGTAGCATGGAAAATTGTTGTACCTCTCTCAATCTTATTAATGATGTAGTCATTTACTTTCTCATATTCATTAGTAATTATTATTATATTAATTTTTGTATTAAATCCAGCAATCATTTTATCTATAACAAAAGAGTTAATAATTACTCCTAATAATGAATACATTCCTAAACGAGGGCCAAAAACATATGCAGCAAATAGAGTAATAAGAAAGTCTGACATAAGTAAACACTTTCCAATATCTAAATGAGTATATTTATTTATTATCTTAGCTATAATATCTGTTCCACCAGTTGATGCATTTTGATTAAAGACAATACCCATTCCAACCCCTGATATTAGAATACCAAATACTAAGTTAATAAACAGATCATCTGTAAATGGTTTTGCCATTGGGTATAAAGTTTCTAATACAAAAATCATAGCAGATAAAGATAAACTAGCATAAAGAGTGTATCCACCAAAATCTTTACCAAGAACTATAAAAGCGATAATAAATAAGCTAATATTAATAATTGCCAGTACTAGGCTATAATCTAAATTTGGCAGTAAACTACTAATTACCAATGCAAGGCCTGCAGCACCACCAGCAGCAAGACTAGATGGAATAAGGAAAAAGTACAAACCACATCCTAAGATAAATAAGCCAATGTTTATTAGCAAAAAACGCTTAAAATCAAATTTCATAAGTATTCCTCCTGTAACTTTTTTTAGTATATGCAACATTTAAAAATTTATTGTGTATATATAAATTAGGGTATCAAATATAAATATGATATAATTTAACATCAAGGTAAATTAAAGCTTTATAAGAAATTATACCATGAAACAGAGAGGATAAGATAATATGAAAGACAAAATAAATTTATGCAAAAAAACAAAGTTAATAATAATTAGTTTATTGATTTTAAGCATCATCGGATTATCAAGTTGTGCTGCTATAAAGGATAAATTATCAGTATTAAGAGGAGATTTAATAGGGAATGAATTCGATATCTTGATTTATGACCATTATGCAAATAAGACATTGGAATTAGAAGGTAATAGAATAACAGTAGGCCTATTAGAAAATGAAGCTAATATAGATATAGAATCAACAGGTTTTGAATCTAGTGTTCTTGAAATTACCATAAATGGTGATGAGATGCTTCAAGTCGGTAATACTGTCATCTTCGCTGAAAAGGGATTGGATATGGTAGAAGATTTTGAGCTACCTTCTGATATAGAAGTAGATAGTGGTGGCGGATTCGTACCAGTGGATAGATTTATAAATGATTTAAAAAATGAAATAGGTAAAGAAAAAACAATAATAGTCTCTAGTCAAATGGGCATACCTATAGGAGTTTTTCAAGGCGAAAAAGTATATGTGACAGTGCCTGAAGACTTACCAAAGATGACAAGACTTAATATTGATGGAAAGAGTTTATATATACATAGAGCTAATTATGTTATATTGGATAGCAAAATGATAAAATAGAGGTGGTTGTAATGAGGAAATTAAAGTCTAAATCAAAATAAATAGGAGTGCATTTTCAGTTCTAATTTTGTTAATTAATTGTATTTTTAAAAAAAGCATAGTATTATAATAAATATGGATATAAATATATTGAAGGTATTTTATAATAATAGGAGGTATAAGATTTAATGAAAGGTAAATCAGCAATTATAATTATAATTGTAGTAGTAGTTTTATTAATGATGGTATTTGGATCATACAATGGTCTTGTTACTAAGGAAGAGAATATAGACGGAGCATGGGCACAGGTTGAAAATGTTTTGAAAAGAAGAGCAGATTTAATTCCAAATCTAGTAAATACAGTAAAAGGCTATGCAAGTCATGAAGAAGATGTATTGATGCAAATCACTAATGCAAGATCTGGACTTACTAATGCAAATACACCTGAAGAATATGCTCAGGCTAATGAACAATTTGATTCAGCTATAAGATCATTAAATATAGTTGTAGAAAACTATCCAGACTTAAAAGCAAATCAAAACTTTTTAGAATTACAAGCAGAATTATCTGGTACTGAAAATAGAATTTCTACAGAAAGAATGAGATATAATGACGCAGTTAGGGAATTCAATACTTCTATTAGAAGATTTCCAACTAATATAATAGCAGGCATATTTAATTTTGAATCAAGACAGTATTTTGAAATAAATGCGGAGGATGCACAAGTACCAGAAGTTAATTTTTAAGAGGGTGCTTAAATGAAGAGTCGTAAAAATAGATATATATTATTATTAGCAAGCTTCTTAATACTTCTATCTACTACTGTGTATGCAATTCCTAATCCAAATAATGATTTTTATGTATATGATGAAGCTAATATATTAGATAATACAACAAAAAACTACATTATAGAAACCAATATAGAGCTTTATGAAAAAACAGGTGCCCAAGTAGTATTGGCTACTATAAATGATTTGGAAGGAATGGATATAAACACTTACGCAACTGCTTTATTTGATAAATGGGACATAGGGGGTAAAGAACTTGATAATGGATTATTAGTTCTAATAGTTCCAAGTAATGGTGAACTTTGGATAGAAGTAGGATATGGTCTAGAGGGCATATTACCAGATGGTAGAACAAAAAGAATCATAGAAGAAAACATAATACCAAGTTTTTCTCAAGGTAATTATGATGCAGGGGTACTATCTGGTTATGAAGAGATATTAAATTATATAGAATCTGAGTACAATATTGAACTACAGACTAGAGACGGTCAATATTATTCTAGAGCAGACCAAGCTCAAAGTGGACCAACCATACCAAGAATATTTACCATTATAGGTATAATAATATTTTTGTTTATTGATTTTAAATTCTTTAGAGGAAGGCTAACTTTTCTCTTGGTAAGAGGCCTTGGCAGAGGTGGCGGTGGTGGTGGCAGAGGCGGCTCCAGAGGTGGCGGCGGTCGATCTGGCGGCGGTGGAGCCGGTGGGAGCTGGTAAGGAATCTCTATAACACTTGAAATTATATGTGTTATAGAGGTTTTTTAATATAGACAGTCCAATATTAAGAAAGAGGATTTGATTACTTATATGATATAATATCTTTGAGGCTAAAAAGAAAATATTTATTAATGAGGATTAATATGAATTTTAAAAAGACAATATTTATACTATGTATTTTATTGAATATTACATTAGCTCAACCTTCTTATGCAGATTCAGAAACTTATAGGGTTGCTGGGGATGAAAATTTTCCACCATATGAATATGTGGATTTAGATGAATCCTACAAGGGATTTAATGTTGATGTAATTAAGGCGATCAGCCTTGTAACTGGAATGAAATTTGAGTTTTATCCAATGAAATGGGAAGATGCTTATAATTCCATTAGTAATGGACAAGCTGATATAATCCAGGGGATGAAAGAATCAGAAGAAAGAAAAGGGAGCTTTTTGTTTTCAGAGTCACTTTTAGTCAGTTCTCAGTCAATATTTGTATTGAATAGTAATACAAAAATAAATAATGAGAGAGATTTAGCAGGCAAAATAATTGCTTTACAAAAAGAAGATATTATATATGAAGAAATAAATAAAATTGATAATGTAACAATAATTCAGCATGATTCACTTCATGATGCTTTGAAAGCTTTATTGTATGGAGAAGTTGATGCACTTATAGGTAATACCTTAACTGTTAATTATTTATGTAAGGAAAGAAATTCAATTGAACTTGTCAAGATAGTTGGTGAAAGTCTTAATGAACAAAAGTATTCCATAGCTGTAGATAAAGATAATGTACTTCTCTTGCAAAAACTCAACATAGGGATTTCTGAAATTCAGAAAAGCGGAATGTATGATTCGTTATATAGAAAGTGGTTCGGAAGTCCTATAAAAAACACAAAGACACAATATGAGATTTTATGGAAAATCACTATTGGAATTTGTTTGGGATTAATAGCTTTGATATATGTAATAAAAGAATTCAATAATAAATTAAAAATAATAATAGAAGAAAAAACAGAGGAGCAGAGGCTCCTTATAAATGAGCTTAGACATTATGATAAATTGCAGTTTATGGATAGAATTATATCATCACTTGCTCATGAAATACGAAATCCTCTAACATCAATAAAAATATATACTAGCCAGATGAAAAATAAATCAGATGACAAGGAGTTTATGCTAGCCGCCACTGAGGATATCCCTGAAGAAATAGATAGGGTTGATAGCCTTATTAAGGAATTTATGGAATATTCATCTCCAAAGAAACCAGTCATAGAAGAATTAAATCTATATAAGGAATTAATAAAAACAATCAATCTTGTTAAATTACAAATAAGAGATATTCATCTAAATATTGATATTGATAAAAGATATTATATAGAATTTGATAGATCTCAATTTAAGCAGGTAGTACTAAATATTTTGCTAAATAGTTTGGATGCTGTAAAAGAAGTTGACTACCCTATTATCATAATATCAGCAATAAAGACTGAAGAAGATATTGTATTGACTTTTAAAGATAATGGATATGGTATGAATAAAGATGATATTCAATATATTTTTGAGCCTTTTTACACAACTAAGGAATATGGTAATGGAGTTGGAATGTTTGTTGTTAAGCAAATAGTAGAAGAAAACAAAGTAACTATATCCGCGAAAAGTGATGGAAAACAAAAGGGTATGAGTATTATATTAAAGATAAAAAAAGGTGAATTAAATGAAGAGTAAATTGTTAATTGTTGATGATGAAACTAAAATATTAAGATCACTTAAATTTCTTTTAGAGGATAGATTTGAAATATATACATGTGAGAATTCTTCAGAAGCTTTGGAGGTATTTAAAAACGAAAAAATATACTTGGTCCTACTAGATTTAAGATTAAAAGAGGGAAGCGGACTAGAGCTGATGAAGAAATTTCTTCAATTCGAACCAAATGCTATTATCATTATTATGACGGCTTATTCTACCATAGAAAATTCCATAGATGCTATTAAGTCAGGTGCTTATTACTTTATAACAAAGCCAATTGATAATGATCAACTTATATTATTGTTAAACACAGCCAATGAAAAACTACAGATGTATCAGAGAATTAATAGTTTAGAGGGACATATAAGGAAGGACATAATTGGTGAATCATATCCAATAAAACAAATCAATGATTTAATAAACAAAATTAAAGACACCAATGCTACTATATTAATAACAGGAGAAAGCGGTACTGGAAAAGAACTTATAGCTCAGAAAATTCACAGAACAAGTAATCGAGCTGATAAGCCATTTGTAACCTTAAATTGTGCTGCTATGCCTGGGGAACTTTTGGAAAGTGAGCTTTTTGGATATAAGAAAGGCGCCTTTACAGGTGCTTATAAAGATGAAGTTGGCGTTATAAGAAGAGCTGATAAAGGAACCCTTTTACTAGATGAAATAGGGGAAATGGATTTAAGGCTCCAATCAAAGCTATTGAGGTTTCTACAGGAAAAAGAAGTAAGACAAATTGGCGATTCAAAAACAAATGAAGTTGATGTGAGGATTATTTGCATTACAAATAGAGATTTAGAAAAGGAAGTAAAGGCAGGAAAATTTAGGGAAGATCTTTATTATAGAATAAATGTAATCAATATTGTAGCTCCTCCTCTAAGAGAACGGATGGAAGACTTAAAATATTTAGTGGCTTATTTCATTGATAAATATAATATTTCTTTCGATAAAAATGTTAAGGGGATTACTGATGAGGCTTATGAAATCCTTAGTAATTATACTTTTAAAGGCAATGTAAGAGAGTTAGAGAATATTATTCAAAGAGCTGTACTGTTAAATACTTCAGAATATATAAAGCATGATTTATTGCATATAGAATCACAAGAAATGGCAAGTAATTCTAATAATTCTACTAACAACCATGTAAAGATTTATGAAGGCGAAAACATGAAGGAAATAGAGAAGAAGGTTATAAAGTTTGCCCTTGAAAAGAATAATCAAAACAGAAAATGGACTGCTGATAGTTTAGGTATAGCGGAAAGAACATTAAGGTACAAGATTAAAGAGTATAATCTATAAAACAACCCTGCAAAATTTGCACCATGCAAAATATGCAGGGTTGTTTTATGCATATTTTGCATGGTGCAAATTTTATCAAGTTCCCTATCCCTTTAAATGCACATTGTTTGAATTTTATTAAGTTGGCATGAATTATGCAATATCATATAGATATATGAATATAATAGGGAGGTTAGGAAAAGTATTAGTATAGGTGTTAAAATATTTAAAAAATTAAGAGGAGGTTATTATGAACTTTGAACTTATTGATGGAATTACTAATATTAATGTAAATTCAGCTGTAACTTTAGCTTTTGCTGCGATATTATTACTTTTGGGGTATTTTTCAAAAGATAAAATAAAAGTACTCGATAAATATTGTATCCCAGCGCCAGTTGTTGGTGGATTTATCTTTATGTTTATCACTTGGGTTGGATATTCAACTAATTCATTTAATTTTAATTTTGAAAACATTTTCCAAGAGACTTTCATGCTAGCATTCTTTACAACAGTAGGACTTGGGGCAAGTTTTAAATTGCTTAAAAAGGGTGGAAAGCTATTAATTATTTACTGGCTCATAGCTGGTGTTATTTCCATATTGCAAAATACATTAGGAATTGCAGTTTCTAAGGCAATAGGACTTGAAGCACCATATGCATTACTTGCAAGTGCTATTGCGATGATTGGCGGACACGGTGCAGCACTTTCTTATGGAAATACTTTTGCTGAAATGGGATATGATGTTGCTCCATTAGTTGGAGCTGCAGCAGCAACTTTTGGTCTTATATCTGCAGTATTAGTAGGTGGACCATTAGGGAGAAGACTTATAGAAAAAAACAATTTAAGACCTGATACAGATGAAGCATTTGATACTTCTGTTACAGATATTAATGTAAGTTCAGGTGACAAGCTTAGTTCCCTAGATATAATGAAAAATGTATCTGCAATTATTATAAGTATGGCTTTAGGAACTATTATATCTGGTTGGATAAGTAATATAATAAACATGGGATTCCCTACTTATGTAGGAGCAATGTTTGTTGCTGTAATACTTAGAAATTTAAATGAAAGATTCAATTTCTATAAATTTGATTTCTCATTAGTAGATGAAATTGGTAATGTTATGTTAAATCTTTATTTATCATTAGCACTTATGACTTTAAAGCTCTGGGAATTATCTGGTTTAATAGGTGGAGTTTTATTTGTGGTTTTAGCTCAAGTAGTGATGATGGTAATACTAGCTTATTTTGTAGTTTTCAAAATATTAGGAAGCAATTACGACGCTGCTGTTATGTGTGCTGGTCTTTGTGGTCATGGGCTAGGAGCTACTCCTTCAGCAATAGTTAATATGACAGCTGTTAACGAGAAATATGGAATGAGTAGAAAGGCTATGATGATAGTTCCAATAGTTGGAGCGTTTTTAGTAGACATCATTTATCAACCACAAACAATTTGGTTTATAAAAACTTTTGTAGAAAATTTGTTATAATATAAGTAAAAAGGGGAGGAAGTTATGAGAAAATTAATGGAATGTGTACCAAATTTTAGTGAAGGTAGAGACGAAGTGATAGTAGAGCAAATTATTGATGAAGCTAGAAAAATTGAAGGTATAACAATTTTAGACTATTCATCTGATAAAGATCACAATAGAACAGTGCTTACAATGATAGGCTCTCCAGAGCAAGTTAGAGAAGCTGCTATAAATACAGCAAGAAAAGCCGCTGAGCTTATTGATATGTCAAAACATGAAGGAGCTCATCCTAGAATGGGAGCAACAGATGTTATTCCATTTACACCTGTATCTAATGTAACCATAGATGAATGTATTGAAATTGCAAAAGAAGTAGGTGTTGAATTAGGAAGCTGGGGAATTCCAGTATATCTATACGAAGATGCAGCAACAAAAGCTGATAGAAAGAATCTAGCAAGTGTAAGAAAAGGACAATATGAAGGCTTCTTTGAAAAGATTAAAGAAGAAAACTGGAAACCAGATTTTGGACCTCAAGAGATGAATGTGAAAAATGGTTGTACAGCTGTAGGGGCAAGAGTACCACTAGTAGCATTCAATATAAATCTAGACACACCAAATGTAGAAATTGCAGATAAAATTGCAAAAACAGTAAGACATATTGGCGGTGGATTGAGATATGTAAAAGCTATAGGCTTAAAATTAGAAGAAAGAAATCAAACTCAAGTTTCAATGAACCTAGTAAACTATGAAAAAACATCAGTATATCAAGCCTTTGAAATGGTTAAAATGGAAGCAAGAAGATATGGAGTAAATGTAGTAGGAAGTGAAGTTATAGGAACTGTTCCTATGAAGTCATTACTTGATGTTGCTGAGTATTATTTACAGGTAGAAAATTTTGATATAGAGCAAATACTAGAAAAAAGATTGTTAGACGAACAATAAAAGACTAGTCAACTGACACAATTTGAAGGCACGCTTTTTGCGCGCCTTTAAATTGTATAATTATTATAAAATATAGTATAATTAACAATGGAGGGATAATATGGATTACAAAGATGTATTAGAATTAATTTTGGACACAGATGATGTAACGGTTGGTGGAGGAAGTGCATCAGCATTAGCAGGAGCAAAAGCCTGTGGATTAATAGGTATGGTATGCAAACTATCAACTAAGAAAGATTTTGGAATTCCTGCTGAAAGACAATTGGAATTGGCAAAGGAATTAGAAGAAATAAGACAAAAATTACTTGTAGGTATAGTAGATGATGCTAAAGCTTATGGAGTGATTAGGGATGCATACAAATTACCTAAGGAAACAGAAATAGAGAAAGAGGCAAGAAAACAAGCCATTGCAAATGCAGGTGTGGTAGGAGCAACAGCACCTATGGAAAATGCAAAACTTTGTAAAAGAGTATATGATATAGGTAGGGAATTAGATGGGAAATCAAATCCAAACTGTTATTCAGATTTAGTAATAGGATATGAACTTGCAAAGATTGGAACAAACGGATGCTTAATGAATATAGAAGCAAATCTTCCACTAGTAAAAGATGAATCTAAAATCAATGAATTCAGTAATGCGCTAAAAGAGTTGAAAATCGACTAATATTGAAAAAAGGATAGTGTTGATATGAAAGAAAAAATTATTAAAAAAGAAGATTTCATAACTACAAAATGGGCTGGTGGAGAGACAACTCAATTAATAATATATCCAGAAGATGCAAGCTTTTCTGAAAAAGACTTTTTATGGAGAGTTTCCTCAGCTACATTTACATCAACTGAATCAAAATTCTCAGACTTTAGCAATTACCAAAGATATATTCTTCCTTTAGAAGGGAAGTTAAACCTTTCTCACCAGGGATTATATAAAAGAGAATTAGACAAATATCAAGTTGAATACTTTGATGGATCTTGGAGTACATTTTCTGAAAACACTCTGGATTGTAGAGATTACAATTTTATTGTGAAAAGTGGGAATCAAGCAAAGATGCAAATCCTAAATAAAGGAGACCAATATACACTTAGGGGTTCACAAGTGGTAACTATATTTTCTATGAATGATTTTGTCTTAAATTTACACAGCCAAGATGAAAAAAGAGAAATTGATGGATTTACATTATTTGTTTTGGAAACAGAAATTGAAGAGAAAATTACGATTATAAGTGCCAATTTACCAGTGATAATTACTGAGTTTTTATTACCATCTGATAACTAGATAGAAACTATATTTAGAAACCATTGATAAAGTCACAGGTAATTACTACTATATTTATCCATATGATATATTCTAAATTTCTAATCTTAGGATATAATAATAAAAAGTTAGTAAGTTATAAGGAGAATATTATTATGGATAATTTTAAAAAAAGGTTTGATAAAGTCATAAATAAAGCAGAAGATATATACGAAAATTCAATGGACAAAGTTGAAGACGTTTTTGATAAAAACAGTGACAAAGCAGAAAAGATACTAGACAAAACTATGTCGAAAGCAGAGAAAGGCATAGATAAAGCTAGAGATGCAATAGAAGATACTCTTGATGATATAAAAAAGAGAATTTAAGTAGAATGTAAAAAGCCTCTATAACATTAGTTATTTAATGTTATAGAGGCTTTTTTATTTTATTGTTTTTGACAATTTAAGAGAAATAAGAGAAATAATGGATAATTCAGTTTATTTAGAATACATTTTAACTAGAAGAAAATCTTTTTTAATAAAAAGGGGGACTAGATTATGAGAAATAAGAAAAATTTAAAATTATTATCTTTGTTATTAGCCTTAGCTTTAGTATTTTCTCTAGTAGGATGTCAAACTAGTGAGCCAGCTACTAATGTTGAAGAACCTGTTGCCCAACAGGAAAGTGTTGCAGTTGAAACTCCAAAAGAACCTGAAAAGCCTGTCGTAAATATGGATAGAAGTGATACTGGTAAGAATGGTATGCTAGCAACCGCTAAGCCAGAAGCTTCTGAAGTAGGCATTGAAATCATGAAAAATGGTGGAAACGCCATTGATGCTGCAGTAGCCACAGCTTTTGCACTTGGAGTAGTAGAACCAAATGCATCAGGACTTGGCGGTGGTGGTTTTATGATTATTAGATTTGCAGAAACAGGGGAAGAGGCGTTCTTTGATTTTAGAGAAGTAGCTCCTGGAAATGCAACGGCAGATATGTATGAACTAGATGAAGAAGGAAAAGTAGTTAATGAAGGAAAAACTGTAGGTGGCAAGGCTGCAGGTATTCCTGGGGAAGTTGCTGGATTATTAACTGCTCTTGAAACATATGGATCAATGTCAAGAGAAGAAGTAATGCAACCTGCAATAGATATTGCAGAAAATGGTTTCTTAGTTACTGATAATTTTGTTGGTATAATACAAGATAATTTTGAAAAAATAAATAAATTTGATGCAACAAAGGAAATTTACTTAAAAAATGGACTTCCATTTGAAGCAGGAGATACAATAAAAAATCCTGATTTAGCTGAAACATTAAAAATTATTGTTAAAGAGGGGAAAGATGGTTTCTATAAAGGTCAAGTTGCAGAAGATATTGTAAAAGCAGCTAATGATGCAGGAGGTATTTTTGCACTTGAAGATTTAGCAAATTATGAATTGAAAATGAGAGAACCAGTAAAAGGAACATATAGAGGATACGAAATAATATCTGCACCACCTTCAAGCTCAGGTGGAACACATGTAATTCAATTACTCAATATACTAGAAAACTTTGATGTGAAAGGCGCAGGGCACAATACAACTGAAGGCCTACATTTATGGTCAGAGGCATCTAAATTGATGTTTGCTGATAGAGGCAAATACATGGCTGATACTGATTTTGTTGATGTACCATTGGCAGGACTTGCATCTAAGGATTATGCTAAGGTATTAGCGGAAGGAATTGACAAAACAAAAGCAGCTGAAAAAGTGTCCTTTGGAGATCCATATAAGTATGAAAGTGGTAGTACAACACACTTCTCAGTAATGGATAAGGAAGGGAATATGGTGGCAGTTACAAAGACTATAAATTACTTCTTTGGTTCAGGTGTGGGTGTACCTGGAAGAGGTTTTATTCTAAATAATGAGATGGATGATTTTAATGCAGAACCGGGGACATCAAATTCAGTTGAGCCAGGGAAGAGACCATTAAGTAGTATGACTCCAACTCTTGTATTGAAGGATGGAGAGCCATTTATGACTTTAGGTTCACCAGGAGCAACTAGAATTATTGGATCTGTTGCACAAATAATTAGCAATGTAATAGACCATGATATGGATATTCAAGATGCAGTTAATGCTCCAAGAATGTTTAACCAGAGAGGCACATTGTCTGTTGAATCTAGGATGGATAAAGATGTATTAAAAGAGTTAGAAGCAATGGGTCATGAAATTGATATTAGAGGGGAATTGGATGCATACTTTGGGGGAGCCCAATGTATAATTATGGAAGAAGGATTGCTACATGGAGCTGGAGATCCAAGAAGAGATGGTCAGGCAGTTGGATTCTAATACGATAACATATTAGAAGGATAGGCTTAGGAGTGATAATTAATGATTAGATTTAAAAAGAATACATTGTTTAGTATAATTACCATTTTACTGGTCTTATCACTAGTAGGATGTGGTTCATCTGAACCAGCTAATACTGGAGGCACAGAATCAACAGAAGCTGTAGAAAATGGTCAAATTCAGGTATTGACTGAAGCATTTGCTGAACATCCAACCCTTTTAACTTCAGTTGGTCAAAGTGCAGATGTAGAAATGGTAAAGGCCTTATTAGAAAATGCAGGTTTAGAATATACAATGGATAAATTAGTAGAAGCTGAAAATATAGGTGATGCTAAGACATTAATTTTAGCAGTCGGAGGAAGCTCTAAAGGATTAGGAGCAGCAGGGATTGATGAAAATCAAGAATTAAATAGAGCATTAGCTGTAGTAGATGCGGCTAAAACAAATGATGTGAAAATAATCGCTATGCATATAGGTGGTGAAAGTAGAAGAGGCGAATTATCTGATAAATTTATTGAGCCTGTTTGTAGTCAAGCTGATTACCTAATAGTGGTTGAAGATGGAAATAATGATGGATTATTTACGGGTATAGCTTCAAGTAATAGTATCCCAATGGATACAGTAACTAGTATAGCTGATGCAATGAATCCACTAGTAAATGCATTTAAGTAGAGTTAATAAGGGAGATTTTATCTCCCTTATTAATGGAAGGGGGAATTAAATTGCAAATTGAACTTATATTTTTTATTGCTATGATTGTGACCTTTTTGATTGGGGCATTTTTATTAAAACTTCCAATAAGTCTCTCTATGATGCTAGCTTCAATAGCTGGAGCTTTAGTTAGTGGACATGGAATACCTATAAAGCATCTAGTTGAGGGTACTTTTGGTTATATTGATACTATTTTAGTAATTGCAACAGCTATGATGTTCATGAAAGTAATAGAAGAATCCGGTGCTTTAGATACTCTGAATTTTCTAATAGTAAGAAAATTTCATAATAATCCAGTATTGCTATTAATATTAATTATGATAATTATAATGTTTCCGGGAATGATTACTGGCTCATCTACTGCAGCAGTTTTAAGTTCTGGTGCCATAGTTGCACCTGTATTAATGACAATGGGAATACCAGTTGCAGAAACAGGAGCAATAATTGCCATGGGGGCAATTTATGGTATGATTGCTCCACCTGTAAATGTGCCAGCAATGATAATTGGTGGTGGAATAGATTTACCATATGTAGGATTTACTATACCCCTCTTATTATTAATAGTACCGGTGGCTGTTTTCACAGTATTATTTTTAGGATTAAAGTATGCTAAAAATTTTGATTATGAACAATTCATACTAAGCTCAACTAATTCTGTAGATAGTTCTTCAGAATTAGTTAAAAGTAATGTTAAGGAAATTAAACTCTTTATACCAATATTAGTATTGATATTCTTAATGTTAGCAAGTAAAATAGCTCCACAAATCATACCTAATTTAGGAATGCCACTAATATTTTTAATAAGTGCAATAGTAGGGTTATTTACAGGAAAGAAAGTGAATTTTATACAAACATCAAAAAGTGCTGTTAAAAGTACATTACCTGTATTAGGGATACTAATGGGTGTAGGGATGTTTATACAGATAATGACCCTAACAGGAGTAAGAGGATTTATAGTAGATGTGGCATTAAGCCTTCCTTCAGTTTTCTTATATTTAGGTATTGCTATTTTTATACCTCTTTTTGGTGCAGTATCTGCTTTCGGTTCTTCATCAGTATTAGGTGTACCCTTCTGTCTTGCATTATTAGGTAAGAATGAGATTATTGTAGCTGCTGCCTTATCATTTATTGCAGGCACAGGGGATTTAGTTCCACCTACAGCTTTAGCAGGAATATTTGCAGCACAAGTAGTAGGAGAAGAAAATTATTTTAATATACTTAAAAAGTGTATTATTCCAGTAATAGCTATTGTTGTATGGGGACTTGTATTTATTATCTTTGCAAATCCAATAGGAGATCTTATCTTGTAGAGATGAAAGGTGGGTTATGAAATGGCTTTGGTATATAGATTATTAGTAGCTTTTGTATTGTTATTTACGG
Organism: Tissierellia bacterium; assembly: GCA_028708575.1. Lineage (GTDB taxonomy): Bacteria > Bacillota > Clostridia > Tissierellales > Tissierellaceae > UBA3583. Next base: position 17,263 of record JAQVYQ010000016.1, on the reverse strand, counting down.
TTTGGGAGCTATTTGATGAAGAAGATCTTTGGAATCAAGCAAATAATGCTTTGGTCATTATTCCATTATTACTTCGTGTGTTAATGATTAAGTAAGTCAGTTAGGAAGGAGTGATGATTTTAATGGATAATAAAAAAACGGCTTCAGTTATTTTTTTAATTATAGCTCTAGTTGTTTCATTTATTGCAGGAAAATCATTTTCAAGCATGCATATTCCTGAGGTGATTGTTGCAGGACCAGGAGTTACCATGCAAAAAATGCTAAGTGATTATTTTCCACAATTGAAAGGGACAAATGGGGATGCAGAAATATATATACTAGAAGGTGATAAAGCAGGTGGCTCTATGTTGGTATTGGGGGGAACACATGCTAATGAGCCAGGTGGGTACATGGCAGCAATATCATTAATTGAAACTGCTAAAATTGATTCAGGAACTTTGTATATAATTCCACGAGCAAATAATAGTGCTTTTTCTCATAATGACGCACAAGAAGGCTCACCACAAAGGTTTACTATTGAAACAGAGTATGGAGAAAGAGAATTTAGATATGGGTCAAGAGCCACTAATCCAATTGATCAATGGCCAGATCCTGATGTATATGTTCATGCAGCTTCAGGTCAACAGTTATCAGGTAGTGAAACTAGAAATCTAAATCGTGCATATCCAGGAAGATCAGATGGCACATTTACAGAAAAAGTAACATATGCAATAACTGAAATGATAAAAGTGGAAAATATCGATATAACACTTGATTTACATGAAGCTTCACCAGAATACCCTGTAATTAATGCAATAGTATCCCACGAATATGCAATGGGAATAGCATCGGTGGTTACTATTAATTTGCAATTGAAAGGTGTAGATATAGCTCTTGAGCCATCACCTACTAATCTAAGAGGACTTACTCATAGAGAATTAGGGGATTACACTGATACTTTAGCATTATTAGCAGAAACAGCAAATGCAGCTCAAGGCAGATTAAGAGGAAAAACAGATGAAGATTTAGTTATAAAAGGTAAAGATAAAATGTATGTAAATGCTGCAAAACGTGGAAATCTATATGTACCATTTGATGAAAATGGACATCCGTTAGAAGAAAGAGTTGGAAGACATTTAGAAACAATAAAGGAAATCACCTCAGTATACACAGCAAAGAATGAAAATAATCCAATAATTATAACTAATTTACCTGACTATGAAGAAATTCAAGAAAAAGGTGTTGGATTTATGCTAAACCCTCTTAGTTAATATAAATAGAATCCCCGATGAATTATTGTCGGGGTTTTATTGAATGAAAGGAATCCTTATGATTAAAAATAAATTATTTTATATTTTATGTTTTTTATTAATTGTATTATTAATTTATTCTTTTTCACATATATATGATTTTAGGGACTATTATATAATGGCAGGTACCAAATATGAAAGCCCCATATACTATATTGATAATGGTAGAAAAATAAAAGTTATGATAATAAGTGGTATTCATGGAAATGAAATTGGAGGCATTAAAGCTGCTGCAAGGATAATAGAGGTTAAACCGGATTGGGCTAATTTCATAATAATACCAAGATCAAATACAGAAGCGGTTAGAAATGAAGAAAGAAACCCATATTATATGAGCGATTTAAACAGAGCATTTCCTGGAAAACCAAATGGGACAGATACTGAAGTTATGGCTTATGAAATTTTTAAACTGGTGGAAAAAGAAAGTCCAGATATAGTAATGGATTTACATGAGTGGGAGCGAAATTATGATGAAGACAGTAGTTTTTTAGCCAATGGACTAATTTTAGATTTAATGGATTCCAAATTTATGGAAATAACTGAGAAGGTATATGATGATTATATAATTGATAATGATTCTACTAAAATTATGTTAGACACTTCATCTCTGAATGGGTCATTTAACAAAGAAGTATCAGATAGATTAGGTATTCCTGTTTTAACTATTGAGAGTAATATGAATGATAAATTAGAAAACAGAATAAGTTTTCATTTATATGTAATAGAAAGAATTATAAACTATTTTAGATAGGATGATTATAATATGTATATAAATACAATAATTTTTATTTTTTCTTTATATATAATATATTTATTTTTTGAATCATATCAAAATAAGAAATATAGAAAGAAAATCAAACATATTATTCATGTAAATGGTACCCGAGGGAAATCCTCTACATCTAGATTAATAGAAGCCTCATTAAGAGGTGGACAATATAAGGTGTTCTGTAAAACAACAGGTACAAGTCCTAGAATTATTGATACTAATGGAGTTGAAAATCCAATTATAAGAAAAGGTCGGGCAAATATTAAGGAACAGCTAAAGATAATTAAAGAGGCAGCAATGCAAGGTGCAGATCTTCTGGTTATTGAATGTATGGCCGTCAATCCCGAACTGCAATATATATCTCAGCACAAAATCTTAAATGCAGATATAAGTGTAGTTACAAATGTTAGAAGAGATCATTTAGAAGAAATGGGTCCAAGCCTTAAAGATGTAGCAATTGCTTTGGGAAATGTAATGCCCTATAATGGTGTGTTTATAACTCCTGAAGATTACTTTATAGACTATTATAGACAAGTGGGTAAAAAACAGAATTCAAAGGTTATATTAGCAGAAGATATTGACGGCGATTATGGCATAGATTTTAAGGAAAATGTAAGCATAGCTTTAGAGGTTTGTAGAGTCTTGGGGGTAGACAAGGATACAGCATTACAAAGAATGAAAAACTATAAAAAAGATCCAGGAGTATTGAAAATATATCAAATCTATAATGATAGAAATATAGATATAAAATTTGTTAATGGATTGGCCATAAATGATCCAGATTCAATATCTATTATATATAATAGATTAAAAAAAATAGGGTTGTTTAATAATAAGGATTTAATAATACTCGTAAACAATAGAGCAGATAGACCAGATAGGATGAAGCAGCACCTTGACCTTATTAGGCAGTTGGATTTTAATCAAATCTGGATAACAGGGGAATTTAAAAATGCAATGAAAAGGAAACTTGTAAGGTATGGTATTGACAGTAATTTAATAAAAGCAATAGGAAATCTTGATTTTAAGATTTTAAATGATATTCAAAATGATTCAATTATATATGCTATTGGGAATATTGTAGGCCATGGACAAGACTTAATAAACTATATAGAAGATATAGGTGATGCAATTGTATAAAATAATTATTTTAGGTGTAATTATAAGTATCATATATTATGAAATTACTGAGGTTTCACCAGGTGGCATTATAGTACCAGGATATATAGCATTATATTTAAATCAACCAGATAGGATCCTTGCTACAATTTTACTAAGCATTATTACTTTAGCAATTGTAAATATTCTATCAAAACACATAATAATCTATGGGAAAAGAAGATTTGGAATAACTATTATTACAAGTCTAATGTTAAGTCAATCAATTCAAAAGGCTATAAGTTTTTTCTCGTTTTCCTTATTATTTGCAACAACTTCAATAGGATTTGTAATACCAGGACTTATTGCCCAGGATGTTAATAAACAGGGGATTTTAAAAACTTTAACATCAATGATTTTTGTTGCTATTATTGTTAGATTAATAGATATCTTATTAGTATATGGTGTAATGCTATGAAGAAGAGATTTAGCAAGTATGATAAATATATTTTAATTATGACCTTATTATTAGTAGTATTTTACATATTTATTACAGACAGCAAAAGTCTCGTTAAAGATCCACTATATGAAGAAAAGTATAGAGCTGCAAGTATTATGAAAGAATGCAGTGAAAAAATCAAAGAGGAAAAAGTATCAAGAAATATTGAGTTAGGCGTAGAAGACATAAATAAGACTGGTTTAATTGGAGAAGAAATGAATGGAATTACTACAACTCTTGGTAGTATAGAGTCAAAGAGAACGTCTACAAATCCAAACTTCGCTGCTGTAATAATAGATATGTTAGATGATGGTGGAGTAAAAAAAGGAGATTATGTAGCAGTCAGTTTTTCTAGTTCTTTTCCTGCTCTTAATATTGCAACGATTGTAGCTTGCCAGGTTATGGAAGTTAATCCTATAATAATAACTTCTGTAGGTGCATCAACTTGGGGTGGAAATAATCTTGAATTTACTTATCTGGATATGGAAGAATACCTATTTAATGAAGGATTGATAAAAAATAAAACTATTGTAGTATCCCCAGGTGGTTCAGGGGATATGGGTAGAGATATGAACCCTGATGAATTAAATATCATATTAGATAGAATGAGATATTACGGTAAAACAATTTTATTAGAAGAAGATTTGGAGAGTAATATTGCTCTAAGAAAAGATATATATTTTAGAAATTCAAATAGGATAAGCTGTTTTATAAATATAGGCGGTAATATAGTTGCATTTGGAGATACTACTGATTCTATTAATGCATCTAATGGGTTAATTATTGACGAATTTTTTAATACAAGTAGAAAAACGGGATTAGTTCAGTTTTTTTCTTCTAAAGATGTTCCTGTTATGAATATAATAAATATTAAAGACTTAGCTAATGAATTTGGATTAGCAATAGATCCTTCAACTCCTTTTATAATAGGGGAAGGAAATGTCTATTATACTTATTCCTATCCATTAAAAACAGTATTTGTTGTAGTTATAATGAGCTTTTGTCTACTTATTATATTAAAAAGGATAAGATCTAATTATGAGGATTAACAAAGTTTCAATTATTTTTGATAAGAATAAGCTAATTATCGGTATAGTATTAATATTTTTAGGACTTATTGCTCCTAAATTTGTTAATGTTCACAATTTTAATGCTTATGATTTATTATTTAAAAGTATCGAAAAAAATGACACTGGATTATTATTATTAAGTGCATCAAGTTTAGTAATTTTAAACTGTATAAGAGGTCTTCCACATTATTTAGGGACATTTATAGTTGCAGAATCCATAAAATTAGAATATAAGGATAAAAAAATACCATATGTGAAAGGATTTATTGCTATAATCATAATTCCTCTTGTTTACTCATCAATTAATATAATACACAATATTAAGTATGATTTAAGTATTCCTGCTTTTATAGTAATTTTTGCAATAATGTTTCTAGAATATATGGATATTTCAGAGGTTTCTATTCTTAAAAAAGCTATAATAATCGTTTTGTTGTTGTTTGGAGTTCAATGGTTAGACATAATCCCAGGCCTTTCTATGTTAAGATTTGGGAGGGGAGAAACATCTCAAGATATTAAGTTTGTGGCAAGTCTCTTAAATGGAGAAGAAATATTAACCATTTTTGGAATATTATTTTTTGTGGTTTTTGTATTTGGCTCAATATTAGTAGCAAAACTAGTTAGTGATGAAAATAGGATAATAGTTGCTACAGAAAAGAATAAAAAAATTGAACAAGAGCTTCATGAATATAGAATGGATTCATTACAGACTAGATATTATACTGAGATGAAAAACTTGGTTCATGATCTTAAAACTCCATTAACATCAAGTATTGCATTAATAAGTGTTATTAAGATGATGGATGAATGTTCTGATTCAACCATTCAAGAATATTTAGAAAGAATAGAAGCATCCTTAGATAATCAAAGCGAAATGATATCTGAAATATTATATAAAGATAAAAAGATCACATTAACTAGTGAAGAACTTTTTAACTATGTTCTATCAAATATTTCTCATCTTCCTTATGCATCTAAGGTTATATACAATAATGATGCTAGAGAAAGTCTTATTGATGTTAATAAGGTCAATTTTACCAGAGCTATGATAAATATTTTAGATAATTCTTTTAATGCTTTGGACAATGAAGATGGACATATTTGGATTAATATTTACTCTAAAGAAGGTAAGCTTTATATAGATATTTGTGATGACGGAATTGGTATAAAAGAAGAATTGATGAAAGAGATACAAAAGAGTGGGGTTAGTGGGAGAAAATCAACTGGTTTAGGATTGACTTATATAAAAGACGTAATTGATAATCATAATGGACAAATGTATATAACAAGTAAGTATGGTGTTGGAACAATTACCAAAGTAATTTTATCCGAGGTGATATAATTGAGTACTAAAATTTTAGTTATTGATGATGATAAAGAAATATTGTTTGCCATGACTGCTATATGTGAATACAAAGATTGGATTTCAATTACAGCAATAAGTGTTTTAGAAGGTATTGAAAGACTTAAAAAGTATAAGCCGGATTTAGTATTAATAGATTATCATCTTCCTATTTATAACGGCATAGAAGGTGTTAAAAGATTAAGAAAGATAAACTCAAAAGTGCCAATCATTGTTTTGACCGTAGAAGAAGATCAAAATGTTGCAGATGATTTCATGTCAGCTGGTGCAAGTGATTTTGCACTTAAACCTATAAAAGCACCTGATATAATATCTCGAATTAATGTACATCTAAAAATGAAAGATACAAAAACATCAAGTACTATTAATGATTATGAATATTTCAAAGGAATAACTAATGAAACCTTAGAAATTATTGAGATTTACATGAATAAGTACAATAATAAAAGCAGCAAATATTATTCCATAAGTGAGATTGCGAAAGGGACAGGTTTAGCCTACCAAACAGTACATAGGTATCTACAACATATGGAAGAAGAAAATAAGGTAGAGGTTAACTACAAATATGGGAAAGTAGGAAGACCACAAAAAAGATTTAAAATAATTGTATAAAATGATAAAAAATCTTTATATAAGTAGAATAAAAGACCTTGATTTTTAAAATCAAGGTCTTTCAATTAATTGATATTTGTTGTTAAAGGTTCTTGCTTACTTTCAAGCAGGGATAATTCAGTTTCCTTATCGAATAGATGTATTTTGTCTAAGTTAAAAGATATATTTATTTTTTCACCTATGGCTAGACTAATATCAGATTTAAATCTTGCTGTAATATTGTTTTCTTTATAATCGATATATACATAAATTTCTGAGCCCATATGTTCAGCAACTTCTACTATGGAGTTTAACTTAGCTTTAGAAGTATCATCTTCTACCATTAAGACATCTTCTGCCCTAATACCTAAGACTATATCCTTATCAATATAATCATCTAAGATTTGAGGGCTAAATCTTTCTTTTGAGACAGGAAAAAGAATCTCATCAATTTTTACAAAATATCCAGAATCATTCTTAATTAGCATAGCATCAATAAAGTTCATTTGAGGAGTTCCTATAAAGCCAGCCACAAAGATACTGTTAGGGAAATCATATAGTTTTTGAGGACTTCCCACTTGATATATATAGCCATCCTTCATTACAACGATTCTATCTGCCATTGTCATAGCTTCAGTTTGATCATGAGTAACATATATAAATGTTGTATTTAATTTATTGTGAAGCTTGGTAATTTCAGTCCTAGTAGATGCGCGTAGTTTTGCATCAAGGTTTGATAATGGTTCATCTAGTAAAAATGCTTTTGGATCTCTAACCATTGCACGACCTAGTGCAACCCGCTGTCTTTGACCGCCTGATAAGGCTTTTGGTTTTCTGTCAAGTAGGCTTTCAATTTCTAAGATTTTAGCAGTTTCTCGAACCTTATCATCTATTTCACTCTTTGGAACTTTTCTAAGTGAAAGAGCAAATGCTAAATTTTTATAGACAGTCATATGAGGATAAAGAGCATAGTTTTGAAAAACCATTGCTATATCCCGATCCTTAGGTAACATATTATTAACTAATTCATCGTCAATATATAATTCTCCTGAAGTAATGTCTTCAAGACCAGCAATCATTCGTAATACAGTGGACTTACCACAACCAGAAGGGCCAACTAGTACGATAAATTCTTTATCTCTAATTTCCAAACTAAAATCTTTAACGGCTAAAACATCTCCTGGATAAATTTTAGTTAAATTTTTAAGTATTATGCCACTCATAATATATCCCCCTAATTTACATAATATATAGTATTTCATTAGAATTACTTAACTGCTCTTCTAAAAAGTAATTGCTTTTAACTTTAACTCCATTTAAATAAACTTCCTTAAATCCAGATTCTTTTTCATTATGATTTATAATAACTATAACCAATTTTTTACCCCTAAATATTTTTTCGATTTTTACCTTACTCCAATTGCTAGGAATTGAAGGCTGGATAAGGATTCCCTTTATGTCGGGTCGAATACCTAAAATTCCTTCAACACAAGATACCATTACTGTGGAAGCAGTACCTGTTAGCCAGTGAACATGTGATCTACCTTCAAAGGGACTAGGTCTACTTTCAGTGAATTGGCCATATACATAAGGCTCCATTTGTCTTATATTAGCTATATGATTTTGATGTGCTGGAGAGATTTCCTTATAATACTGGTAAGCCCGATTTCCATGTCCCATTAAAGATTCTGCTAAAATTAGCCATCCTTGAGTTTGTAAAAATATTCCTCCATTTTCCTTGGTGGAACCATTGTATACTTTAGCTAAAGCTCCATTAAAGTCTATATTTTTGAAACTAGGACTCATTAATTTAGCACCAAATTTTGTGTTTAGGTTTTTATGGACATTTTCTAGTATTATTTCACTGGTTTCCATATTTGCAAGTCCAGATAAGACTGCCCAACTTTGTGGATTGAGCCATAGACTTGCTTCTTCATTTTCTTTTGACCCTATCCTCAAACCATCTTCTGTAATTCCTCTAATATATCTATCTTTTTCAAGACATAGGCTTTGGATTTTATCTGCAAATTTCAATTTTTGATCTAACAAATATTCAGAGTAAGAAGTATCAAATTTTGCATCTGCAAACTCTCTCATTATAACAAATGCTTGGTAAAGTTGCATAGCTACAAAAGTTGACTCCCCATTCTTACCTAGTCTTAAGCAATCGTTCCAATCAGCATGCAAACCAGCTGGGAGCCCATTGGGACCTAATCTATTTAAAGAAAACTCTATGGCTTTCTTTAAATGATTGTAGACTGTATCTACTCCAGTGTTGGCATAGGGAATTACCTCATCTAGATATGCTAATTCTCCTGTTTCCCCAATATATTTTTTAATAGTTGGAAAGAGCCATAAAGCATCATCGGCACGATAAGAAGGATGCCCTGTTTCCTTAACATAGGAATAATCATCTGGCGTATCTTCATGACCAGGTGTATGATTAAACTTTACTAGGGGTAGCCCTCCGCCATTATCAACTTGAGCCGAGATCATGAAATTTAACTGTTTTTTTGCTAATTCAGGTGCAAGATGTATTATTCCTTGAATATCTTGTACTGTATCTCTATATCCAAATCCATTTCTTTGACCGCAATAGGTAAAGGATGCTGCCCTAGACCAAGTAAAAGTTATAAAGCATTGATAGGCATTCCAAGTATTAATCATATGGTTAAAGTCTTCATCTGGAGTCACTACCTTAAAACTAGCTAAATTATTATTCCAGTATTTTTTTAATTCAATTAAATCTGAATCCGTTTTATTTAGATCACTATTAATTTCATATTGATTAACTATATCCTGAGCATCACTTTGATTATGCTGGCCTAGGATAAAAACTATTTCTATCTCTTCATCTGCTTGTAGGCAGATAGAAGTATGTAAAGCACCACAAGAGTTTAAATTATAATTTAGACTATTACCACAATTTCCTTTGTCAACAGCTTCTGGATCTTTATAAGACCTATAATTACCAATAAAACTTTTCTTGTCTCCAGTATAAGAAGTTACAGGCGACCCTACAAGAGCAAAGAATCTAGAGACTGCTTCATTAGAATTCTCGCTTAAGGTTTGTATTATTGTATTATTTTCATAGTATGTTCTTGAAATAAATTGTGAATATTGCAGATTTACAGTATCCTGTTCATAATCACTATTATTTGTAAACTCAGCATATCCAAATATGGAAATATTTCTTTCCCTAGTCGAATTGTTTTTGATTATATGCCTCCAAACCTCATACGTCTTCTTTAGAGGTACGTAATAGGTAGTCTTAGACTCTATTTCAGCATACTCTGACTCTATGGTTGTATATCCTAGTCCATGTCTACAAGAGCCCTTATAGTCTTCACCCTTACCAACTGGTTGCCATGTAGCAGACCAGAAATCTTCTGAATCATCATCTCTTATATAAATATATCTACCAGGAGTATCATTATCATTAAATTTATATCTTAAAATCCTACCTTTAGCACCACTTTTGACGAAACTATATCCTCCAGCATTATGAGATATAATAGCGCCATATTCAGGAGATCCTAGGTAGTTAACCCAAGGAGCAGGGGTATTAAGTTTTGTAATCACATATTCTCTTTTTTCCTGGTCAAAATATCCATATTTCATATTATCATTCCTTTACGCTTCCTACGGCAACTCCACGAACAATATACTTAGATAGGATTATATATATGATAATAATCGGTATAATTGCAAGGAATATAAGCATATATACTTGCCCCATATCAAATTTAAGATAATCAGCACTTCTAAGTTGAGCTATAAGAATTGGTAGAGTCTTTTTTTCTGCCGATCTTATAATTAATGTTGGTATAAAATAATTGTTCCATGCACTTACAAAAGTAAATATTGCTTGAACAGCAATAGCTGGTTTCATTATTGGAAGTACCATCTGATTAAATATTCTAAACTCACTGGCACCATCGATTCTTGCTGCTTCAACCATTGCTTTAGGTAGATTGCTTTGCATATATGCTAACATAAAATAAAAGACAATAGGGGAAGCGATTGATGGTAAGAATAGAGGAATTAAAGAGTCCATTAAATCCAATTTGCCCATCCAACTCATAAATCCTAGGGCAGATACTTGATTTGGAACCATCATTATCATCATAATAAAGGTAAAAAATATTCTTTTAAATTTAAAATCATATGTATGGATAGAAAATGCAGTTAATACTGAAAAATATGTTGCTAAAATTGCACTGGCTGATGATACTATAAAACTATTGATAATACCATTGATAACAGGCAACTCATCATTATCTAAAACGTTTTTTAGATTTGCGTTAAAAAAGCCACCAATAGTAAAAGAAAATCCTTTTTGTATTTGTGAATGTGCTCTTGTAGAGTTAACAATCAATAGATAAAAGGAAAAGAGGCATAATATTGATAGTAAAATTAAAACAATGTAGCATAAAATTCTATTTGCTTTACGTAAATCCATTATTTTTCCTCCCTTTCAGTAAGATTTCTATATACTATGAAGCTAAGTATTGCAGTTACTATTAAAAGGATTACTGATAATGCACCTGCTAATCCATAGTTTTTGCTAAATAAGTGCCTGTTCAAATACATGATCATAGTCATAGATGTTCTATTTGGACCACCAGCGCCGTTTGTAAGGATTTGTGGGACATCAAACATTTGGATGCCACCTATTAAAGAAGTAAGAAACACATAGACTAATATAGGTTTTATGGATGGAATAGTTACATACCAGAAGGTTTTCCATGCATTGGCTCCATCGATTTGCGCAGCTTCCAGTATAGAGTTGTCAATACCCATAACAGCTGCCATTAGTAAAATGGTTGTATTACCAAACCACATCAGAAAATTCATCAGAGCGATAAGGCCTCTGTTTCCGCTAATGCTCTGCATAAAAGAAAAAGGTTCATAACCTAAAGCTACTAGAAGATTATTTACTGGGCCAATGTCCGAGAACAAAGCCCAAAACAGCATAGAAAATGCTGCTGCCATTATAAGATTTGGCATATATATAACAGTTTTAAAAAAGCCTGTAAATTTCAATTTAAGTCTTGCACTAGTAAACCAGATAGCTATGGTCAAAGATATTATAATCTGTGGAATAAATCCTAGTATCCAGATAATAAATGTATTAAGTGCAAATTTTGGTAGATCAGATTCAAATAATATGGTTTTATAGTTCTCCAGGCCAACAAAATTAGGACCTATCTGTGTAAGTCCAGTCATATAATTTTCGAAGAAACTATAATAAAAAGTTGATACAAGTGGAATAAAGGAAAATAAAATGTATATTGTAAAAAAGGGAATTAAGAATATATAGCCCCATTTTGAATAAGAAATTGATTTGTTTTTTTTCTTAGAAATGCTTTTCATATCTATTCACCTCGATATAATATAAAGGGAGTGCGGAACCCGCGCTCCCTTTATAAACTAATTAGATACTTTTAAGTTAGGATATTTTTCTAATGCAGCTGTATAGAAGTTATTAAGAGCTGTATCATAATCAACAGTACCATTAAAATAATCTCTAAATGCAGTTTGGATTTCTTCATTTAACCCTTGGTCATAAGGGGAGATATTGCTCATATCAATACCCTTAGCAGATTCTGCAAATAATTTTATATGATTTTGTCCACCTAAGAAAGCGGATGCAAAGTTATCATCTGCAGCAAGAGAATCCATAGCTTCAATATTATTTGTGAAGTCTTGAGTATCCTTAGTAATAGTAATTAGAGTATCTGCATCACATGTCATAGTTCTCATAATTTCTTGAACTAATTCTAGATTATCTGATCCTGTTGCACCACATAACCAGCTTCCACCCCAATAGTAATTTTGAGGACCTTCAACAACACCATAGTCACCAAAGATTCCATTTCCTTCAGTAGCTTCTTTAAACACGTCTGGATCACTTGTTGCAGTTATACCATCAGGTAGAGGTGTTTCAAGCGCATTTCCTAATAGGGTAAAGTTGATACCCCATGTTGAGTAGAAGAATCCGAATACTTTGCCGCCTGGGCCTTGGTCTGCTGCCCATTGGTCATCCCATAATGAGGATTTGTTATTATAACCTTTGTCTGTAAATTCTTTAGATTGTTCAATCCATTTTACTGTATTATCATCTAATACAATTGTACTGTTACTATCTACCCAAGGACTGGATACATTATTTGAGAATGTACGATATGAATCATCATATCCTGATAACATCTTGTATCCTTTAGTTGAAGACATTTTAGCAACATCATAGAATTTATCCCATGTGGATAATGCTTCTTGAACTTTAACAGGGTCATCTGTTCCTAAAACATCCTTTGCAATAGATCTTCTATATGCAAATAAACCAGGGGTAGCTTGCCAAGATGTACCCTTAATTGCTCCCTTGCTATCAGTTACTATTTCTTGAGTATATTTGTATTGTCCAGCAATATCTGCATCTGTTAATCCTACATCCTTCATAATGTCAAGAGTATAATCACTTTCAACATATTTTAATGCATAGTCTGCTTCAATTAAGAATAAATCAATCTTATCATCATCTGAAGCAGTTTCTTGATTTAATAATGCTTCATCTAGAGCATTTTGATAAGCATTGTCATCATTAGGTACAATAGTAAATTTTACTTCTATGTCATTTGGTAGAAGGCCAGCATCTTCAAAGTAAGTTTCATATAAGCCTTGGAATTCATTATTCCAACCCCAGATATTTAAAACTTTCCCTGCTTTATCTTCTGGCTCAGATTGTGAGATATCCCCAGCGTCTTTTTGATCAGATACTGGTGGCGTTGCAACGTCTTTGGTATCGTTTCCACATGCTACAAATGTAACCCCCATAATCATCACAAGCATTAATGCAATAATACGTTTAAATTTATTCACATTTACCTCCTCCTTTTAATAAGCGCTCACTATTTAATGTAAGCAATATCTAAAATTCGATTTTTTTGATCGAATTTCCAACCAAAAGTTCACCTTCTACCCAAATTTGCTTAGGAATGTAGGTCTTCTTATTAGTTACTGCATCAATAAGATTAGCTGCTGCATATTTACCTAAAGCTTCTGTATTCTGCTTATATGTACTGAGTTTTGGCCTTAATACTTGGGATAGATAAATTCCATCATATCCAGCTACGCTTATATCATTAGGTATGGAAAGCCCATGGTTTTCGATTTCATTCATCCCACCTATGAAAGAAAAATCATCCGGATACATAATGCATGTAGGAGGGTCCTTAAGCTCTAATAGCTCCTTTGTTGCCAAACCACTTGATTTTGGATCATGATATCGTGCTGGTTTAATATAGTAATCTGGTACTGTTATGTTTAATTTGTTGCAAGCCTTATGGAAACCTGCTATACGTCTTTGAGTTACAGAAGTATTTTCACCATGAATGAAAGCTATTTTCCTATGGCCATAATCATATATATGATTAACCAAATCCTTAACCCCTTTTAAGTTATCAGAAAGTATGGAGGTAGAATCATTAAATATGTGGTCAATTGTAATAGTAGGTATTTCGCTTTGTATGAGTTCTATGACTCTAGTGTCATTGAAATCCACACATGCAATAACTACACCATCACAGTTACGATACTTACAATGTTCATAATAAGTCATATTTAGATTACCGATATTGTGACTTATAAATGTAATATCATATCCTAAGCGTTCGGCTTCGACTTTAAAGCTATTTAAAACTGATGAAAAATACTCATGAGCTAAACCACTTTGCATTTCATCTACAAACAATACGCCAAGATTATTTGACTTGTTAGTCTTAAGTAATCTAGCAGCTGCATTGGGGAAGTATCCCATCTCACTAGCCATTTTTTGAATTAACGAAGTAGTTTCTTCTCCGATTTCTGAAGAGCTATTAAGAGCCTTGCTTACTGTAGATGTAGAATATCCACTTTTTTTAGAAATGTCCTTAATTGTAACCAACTCTTCACTCCCTAGTGTTCAAGTATTCACAGCGAATACGTTTTCGTAAATGTATTCGTCAAATCAATTATATGATTAAAAAACCACTATGTCAATCGAAAAATTCAATAAATTTCATATATTCTGATAATTTTATTGATTTTATAGCACCAATAGTCTATTATTATAACTAGGAACGAAAACGATGTAGTAAGGAGGCATGTATATGAGATACGGTTATTTTGATGATGCAAATAAGGAATATATAATCACCACACCTGAAACTCCTCTTCCTTGGATTAATTATTTGGGTAATGAAAATTTTTATGGATTGATTTCAAATACACTAGGGGGATATAGTTTTTTTAAAGATGCTAGATTGCAGCGACTTACTAGATTTCGTTACAATAATATCCCAGTGGATACTGGAGGAAGATATTACTATATAAAAGAGGTAGATAAGGATCCTTGGAATCCTGGATATATGCCATGTAAAACCCCATTGGATGATTATAAATGCCGACATGGATTAGGATATACCATAATAGACAGTGAAAAGGACGAGCTTAATAGTGAATTAACATGCTTTGTACCATTAGGAGAAAATTGTGAAATACACAATCTGACTTTGACAAACAAGTCCTTATCACATAAGAATATCAAAATGTATAGTTTTGTTGAATGGTGTCTATGGGATGCAGTAGATGACAGTCAAAACTTTCAACGCAATTTAAATATTGGAGAAGTAGAAGTAGAAGACGGAGTTATTTATCATAAGACTGAATATAGAGAACGTAGGAATCATTATGCATACTTCGGAGTAAATGAAAAGGCAACAGGATTTGATACAGATAGGGATCAATTTCTAGGCAAAATGAGAGGATTTGATAATCCTGAAGTTGTAGAAGAGGGAAGTAGTAAAGATTCCATTGCACACGGTTGGTATCCTATAGGAAGTCATCAACTGGAATTGTCCTTAGCCCCTGGAGAAAGTAAAAATATAATATTTGTATTAGGATATGGGGAAAACAAAGCAGAAAGCAAATGGGAAGGCAACAATATAATCAATAAATCAGAAGCCAGAAGGGTATTGGGGAAATATAAATCTCTTCAATCAGTAGAAATAGAATTAAAAAGACTTGCTGACTATTGGGATAACTTGTTATCTAGATATAATGTAGAAAGCAAGAACGAAAAAATAGATAGAATGGTAAACGTCTGGAACCAATATCAATGTATGACTACATTTAACTTAAGTAGAAGTGCAAGCTATTTTGAAAGTGGAATTGGTAGAGGGATGGGCTTTAGAGATAGCTGTCAGGATATCTTAGGTTTTGTACATCTTATACCTAAAAGAGCTAGAGAGAGAATCCTTGACATAGCATCAATTCAACTTGAGGATGGCAGCACCTACCATCAATATCAGCCACTTACAAAACTGGGAAATCATAATGCTGGAGCTGGTTTTAATGATGATCCATTATGGTTAATTGGATCTACAGTTGCTTATATAAAGGAAACTGGCGATAGAAGTATATTAGATGAAGAAATTCCATTTGACAATAAAATAGCTAGTGAAAAACCATTATTTGAACACTTACGAAGGAGCATTAACTATACTATCAATAATCTTGGACCTCATGGATTACCTTTAATAGGTAGAGCCGATTGGAATGATTGTCTTAATTTAAATAGTTTTTCTACTGAACCAGGTGAAAGTTTTCAAACAGTCTCTAGTTTTGAAAGTGGAATTGCAGAAAGTATTTTTATTGCTGGAATGTTCGTAAAATATGGCTTAGACTATGCTGAACTTTGCTACAGATTTGGAGATGCTGATGAAGGTGACAAAATCACCAGTCATGTTAATAATATGAAGGAAGCAATATATGAGCATGGTTGGGATGGTGAATGGTATTTACGTGCTTATGATGCCTTCGGAAATAAAGTTGGTAGCAAGACTTGTGAAGAAGGAAAAATATTCATTGAGCCTCAGGGAATGTGTGTAATGGCTGGTTTAGGTATAGAGAATACCTATGCAAAAAAGGCACTTGACTCAGTTCATGAAAAATTAGTAAATGACTATGGAGTAGAACTGCTTTCTCCTTGCTATACAAAATATTATAAGGAACTAGGAGAAATTTCCAGTTACCCACCTGGCTATAAAGAAAATGGCTCTGTTTTCTGTCACAATAATCCATGGATAAGTATTGCCGAGACAAAACTAGGCAGAGCAGATAAAGCCTTTGATATATATAAAAGGATAAGCCCTGCATATATTGAAGAGTTTAGTGAAATTCACAAGACGGAACCCTATGTTTACAGTCAAACAATAGCTGGTCGTGAAAGCTTCTCATATGGTGAAGGAAAAAACAGTTGGTTAACTGGAACAGCTGCTTGGTCCTTTGTAAATATAAGTCAATCAATCCTTGGAATTATTCCAGACTATGAAGGACTTAGAATAGAGCCCTGTCTACCAGCTGAAATTAAATCATATAAAATCAAGAGATTTTTCAGAGACTGTCTATATATAATAAATATTGAAAATAAAGGGACAGGAAAAATTGAAGTAATAGTAGAAGGGGAAATCATAAAAGATAACTTAATTCCTATACAAAATAAAGAAACATGCAATGTAGTGGTAAAGGTTTAAATCACAACAA
>JAQVYQ010000068.1 GCA_028708575.1 Tissierellia bacterium | reverse complement strand
CTGAAATGCTAATGACAATATCTGAAATATTTGAAACACCTGTTAGTGAAATCTTAGGAGAGAGTATTGAAGAAAAAGAAAAAAATGATTTGAAAGTAATATCAGAAAAGTTAGAAGTTATTAATGAGCAATTAGCAATGAAACAAAAACAAAAAAGAAAAATGATAGTTAATACATTAATAATTACTGATGTATGTTTAATATTATTATTTATCTTATTAGCAATATTAGGAAGCCCATATCAATCATGGGATTATAGTGATCTAGAGTGGTCAGTAATTGGAACTTTATGGCATTCGTTTGAATGGGTATATTTCAAAGTAGTTCCACTTATGATAATTGTCATAACAGCAATACTTGGAGTAATATTTGTTAAAAGAAATAAATAATTGAAAATTACAATTTATCGATTAGCTCGTATTTATTCACATTTTAATTAAAATCAAGAAAACACTTGATTTTTTCTTTTTAAAAGTATAATATATAAAACAATAAATTTAATTGTGAGGCGATTCTATGAAATGGAAATCAAATGACTTATATTTAAATTTACTTTTAAGAGAGTGTTAGACATAAGTGTCTTTCGCTCTCTTTTTTTGTTGGGAGGGTTTGAATGGTTCAATTAAATAAGGACAATAAAACAGATGTATCTTTGTTAGAAATACAAAGACCATTATCTAGTGAATTGATTAAAGATTATAATCATAAGGAAGCTATGAAGGATATTCATGATATATTTTTACAATTGGAAGATAATTATTTTTATCAAGTAGCATATCAGGAATTTTTGAAATATTCTATTGATGAAAATTTAGAATTTAAGATAGTAGAAGATCCAAATTTAGTTTTAAAAAGTTTTAATTCTTATGAACAAGAATTAAAGAATGATATGTCATTCAAAATGTTTACTAAAAAAGATTATAGAAATTCTGTGTTATTATGCGAAGCATTATTAACAAGAGTAAAAGATGCTTTTGAAAATTTAGATGAAGCTGAAAAATTTATTATTAAGAATTTTGAATATGATAAACCTAAAGAATATGTAGATGAATCATTATATGATGAAATGTGTATTCATAAAGATAAGTATTATCAATCAAAAAAGAGTGCATATATAAAAATGGCTCTACAATTAGGTATGATGGAAGATATGCATATAGACTCACAATTAGTAACTGAGTTTAAAAAGATTATAGATAGTAATATTATTACTATTTCAGGATAAAAAAATCCGGAGAAAATTCGGAGTAAATATAGAACTCTATAGGAAAAACTATAGAGTTTTTTCGCATGGTTTGAAGGCCCGATTTCTTAGATAATGTTATTAAGAACTCAGGGGCCCCTTAGTTCCAAACAAATAAGGAAAGCGAGGAATTAAGATGAGTGATGAATATTTAACAATATTCGCAATTATGCCAAAGGAGATATACAAAACAAAAGAGTTATCTCCTGAGGACAAACTAATTGCAGAGCGATTAGTATATTTATGTAAGAAGGAGGGATTTAGTTGGGTAACTAATAAGGCATTAGCTGATATGTATGGTATTAAAGAAGATTCAGTATCACAACATATTACAAATTTAAGAAGATATGGATTTATAAAATGTGTATATACTAATGAAACACATGGTAAATCTAATAGGACCATTTATTTAACCGAGGATCTATGGGATATTAAACTTAAAGGTAGTAAGACAGATAACCAATATAAGGGTGGTTATTCAAACGGATATAATAATAAATATAATAATTATAAAAATAATATAAAAGATAATACACCTGAATGGTTACATAAAGAGATTGAATCTGATCCATGGGATTTAAGTAATCCTGAAGAATTAAAACAATATCAAGAATTAGAAGATATGTTTAAAGAATTCAGAGGTGATTCTAATGAATGATAAATTAGTATATACAGTTCAAGAGGTTGCTAAAATATTACATTCTAGTCCTAATTATATTTATCAATTAATTTATAAAGGTTATTTACCAGCCATTAAATTAGGAAGTATGAAAGTATTAAAAAGTTCATTAGAAAAATTCTTAATAGTAAATGAAGGTAATGATTTATCTGATCTAGACAATATTAAAAAGTTAGAAGGTGTTGTCATTGAGTAAGATAAATATTAGAAAAAGAGGAAACTATTATGAATATAGAGTTGAAATAGCACCAATAAATGGTAAAAGACAATGGCTGAGTAAATCAGGTTATAGAACTAAACCTGAAGCTCAAGAAGCAGGTGTACAAGCATATAATGAATATCTTAATGCAGGAATACCATTTAAGTCATGTGACTTATCATATAGTGATTATTTAGATTATTGGCTAGAGAATTATTGTAAAAATAATTTAAGATATAATACAATTCAAACTTATACATTATTAATTAATAAGTATATAAAGCCTAAAATAGGTAAATTCAAATTATCTACTATAACAAGTGTATCTTTAAATAGTTACATAACTGATGTAGTAAATGAATTTAATCATTCTAAATCGTACTATAAAAATATATTAAAAGTAGTTAAGGGATCATTTAGAGATGCATGTAATCTATATGGATTTATAAAATATAATCCAGCACTAATATTAAGACTTCCAAAAGTTAATAAATATTCAGAAGATGTTAAACATCTTTATACTAAAGAAGAAATAGATATTATCCTAGAAAGATTTAAAGATAATGCCACATTTATATGTTCATTCTTAACATCTTGTTATACAGGATTAAGAACTGGAGAAGTATTTGCTCTAACATGGGAAGATATAGACTTAGATAAAGGAATAATAAATATTAAACACAGTGTTTATGATAGACCTAAAGACCATAAAGGAAGATGGTATTTAGGACCAACTAAAACGAATTCAGGAACAAGAATAGTTTATATAGGTGAAACATTAAAACAAGCATTAATAAACTATAAGAATAGACAAGATTATTTAAAAGAAATATTTGGAATTCAATATAAGTATTATCATTTAGAAGATGATAGTGTTGATAAAAGGATAGTTATTAACAATAACAATGAAGAAAGAGTAAATTTTATATTTACTCAAGATGATGGAACTTATGTAGGTACAGATATAACAAAATATCCATATAAGATTATTAAGAATGAATTAAATATAAATGCTAGATTCTATGATTTAAGAGGAACATATGCTACAAGATTAACTAATAATGGAACTTTAATGAATGAGGTATCAGAATTAATGGGACATTCAGATCCATCTATTACTAGAAAATATTATATATCTACTACAGAAGATAATAAGAGAGAAGCTATTAATAATTTAGATAAAGTTAATATATCTGATGTTATTAACAATGCTATTAAGTTTGAGGTATAAATATGAACTATGCAATATTTAGAAGTGAACCTATTTATACATTAAATGATTTGGCTCAAATAGGTTCTCATAATAAAAGAGAAAAGAAAGCATATAACTCTAATCCAGACATAAAACTAGAATTAACTAAAAATAATATTGAACTTGTTCCTTTAGATTCAAAATATGTAAAAGGATTTCATGAAATAACAAAAGAATATAAATTAGAACATGATGAAAGAATGAAAACTGAAAGAGAAGATAGAAAAAGAACATATTCTCAAATGTTAGATAGAAGTAAGAATGTAGTAGCTGATGAAATGATATTCACAGCTTCTCCAGGCTTCTTTAAAGGTCTTAAAAATAAAGATATAAAGAAATGGTCTGATACTTGTATGGAATTCGTATATCAAGATTTAGGATATAAAAAAGAACAAGTATTACATGCTACACTTCATATGGATGAAAAAACTCCTCATATACATTGTGTAGTTATTCCTTTAGTAAAAAAGTTAGATAAAAGAACTAATACTGAAAGATATACAATATCTAAAAAACAATATATAAGAGATAATAAACATTTATCGGATTTACAAGATAAATATTGTCAAAGACTTAATGATAAAGGATTTGATTTAGAAAGAGGAATAAAGAATAGTGATAGAGAACACATAAGAATAAAAGAATTAAAAAAGATAACCAATAGTTTAAATAAAGATTTAGGAAATAAACATTCTAGATTAGAATATGAACTAAATGAGTTTAATGAGAGTCTTAAAGATAAAAAGAATATCCTGTTTGATAAAGATTATGTAAAAGTAAAAAAAGAAACATTTGATTCTATGAATAGAGTTATAAAAGAAGTTGATGATTTGATGGATGTACAAGATAGAGTTGAAGTAGTTTTAGGAGAAGTAAAAGATCAAGTTGATTCTTATAACACACTAGAAAGAAAAAATAAAAATCTTACTAATGAAGTAAAATATTTAAAACAGAGAAATGATGAATTAGAAGAAGAAAATAAAGGATTAAAAGATTACATATATGAAATAGTTGAAAAGCTTATAGAGTTCTTTAGAAAACTTCTTATAAGAGGAAATGAAGAAACAAAAGATATTGTTGCTGATAAAGTAAAAGATATATATGATGAAAACTTATTTAATAATAAAGATGTCTATAAAACATCAGTAGGAACTGAAAGACAAGATGAATTATTTGAATATGCAAACGTTCCTTCTTATATGAAACAACCAATAAAATCCAATTATAGAGATGAAATTGATAAGGATGATGATTTTGATATTGGATTTTAAACTAAGAACTATAATTTCATTATAGTAACACACTATGATATTGGCAGAGCCAATAACAATGTGTGCCAAGGATAAACCCTTTGGAATCCCATTTAAGCACCAATACTACAAACTAACGTAAGTAGTAAAGGTGCCTTTTTTATTTCAACATTTAGTTTCATAAAAAAGAAAAAATACTATCGCCACTTTCATTACTTCGTAACAATACGTGCCACGTATTTATATGTTTATAAATATAAATATTAAATTTACATTTATAAACATTAATTTATTAAATATAGATAAAATATCTATTATAATAAAGATAATTATGATATAATTATTGTAAGGTGTGATGATAGTATGAAAGAGATATCTTATTTACCGTTAGAGTGTGAATTAAAAAAACACAAAATGACTAAAACAAGATTAAAAAAATTAACAAAGTTGTCTTCAACAACAATATCTAAAATTGCTAAAGATGAAGAAATAAGTTTAAATTCATTAAAGAGAATTGCTGAAGTTCTTGATTGTGATATTAGTAATTTGGTTGAATTTAAAACAATAAAGGAAGGTGTAAAATAATATGGCAGGAGTGTTAAATAATCAAAATTATACAGAAGATGAAATAAGGGAAATGGCTGGTTATATACTAGGCTTTAAAGAAGAAATAAAAAATGTAAAAGCAGGTGTTGGACAATTAACTACTTTTAATCAATTAGGATTCAAAGGAGTAAATGATAAACCAGATGGATGGTATCTTCCGGACAATACAAATGAACCTGCAATAATATTAGAAGCAAAATCATCTTTAGTTGAATTAAAGGATAAACAAGTTGAAGAAATTAAAAAGAATTGTACTATAGCATTAACAAAATACAAAAATGTAATAGGAATTCTTTATAATGGTTTTGATATAAAGGTTTATAGAAATAATAACGAGATTGAAACAACAAATGAATTACAAAATAAAGAATATTATATTGGACTATTAAATAAAAATAAGATTGATAAAGACAAAATTTATTCTTTAACAGCTAAAATAAATAATTGCTTGCATACAGAATTTGGTATTAAGAATTTATATCATAGAATGATTTTTACTGCTTGTGCTTTAGTAGCTAAAAGATATGATGCACCATTAAATAAAAAGATGGATTATGAAACATTCTCAGCATGTATTAAATCAACATTAAAAACAGAATTAAAAAATGGGGATAATGTTAATCCAAAAATTGATATATTATTAGAGGTTTTCTCTGATATAAAGATGAATACTACAAGTAATCAAGAAGCTATTTCAAACTTTATTGAATGGGTTACAGAAATAAGTGATTCTATCAATAGTGATTATTGGAATGGTGAAGATGTTATGGGTATCTTCTTTAATGAATTTAATAGATATAAGAAAAAATCTGAAAGTGGGCAAGTATTTACACCAGATCATGTAACATCATTAATGTATAGATTAATAGGTGTTCATAAGGATGATGTAATACTCGATGCAGCTTGTGGATCTGGAGCTTTTTTGGTTAAAGCAATGTGTAATATGATAAGTGAAGCAGGTGGAATTAATACTTTAACTGCTAAAAATATTAAATCTAAACAGTTATACGGTATTGAATTTGATAGGGAAATATATGCCCTAGCATGTGCTAATATGTTAATTCATAAAGATGGTAAAACTAATTTAGTTCAATTAGATTCAAGAACTGAAGAAGCAAGAAACTGGATAAGAGATAAGAATATAACAAAGGTCTTAATGAATCCACCATTTGAAAATAAGTATGGTTGCATTCAAATCGTAAAAAATGTATTGGACAGTGTTCCAATGGGAACTTTATGTGCTTTCATATTACCTGAAAAAAAATTAGAAAAAGTAAATCAAACTTTAGTTAAAAGAATTTTAATGAAACATACTTTGAAAAAAATAGTAAAATTACCTGAAAAGACATTTAGCGAAGGTATTACAACCTCAGTATTTATATTTGAGTCAGGTATTCCTCAAAATGATAAAGAAATATTTGCTTGCTACATTTCTGAAGATGGATTAGAAACTGTTAAAAATCAAGGAAGACATGATGTTAAAGGTAAGTGGCAATCAATTGAAGATAAATGGGTAAATATAATTAACAAACAAAGTGGAGATGATTCTATACAATGGATTAAACCGGGGTTTGATGTTGATCAACATTTGAGTTATCAAGTACCAGCAAAAGAATTGGAATTATATGATGAGGATTTTAGAAAAACAGTATTAGATTATTATTTTTATAATAATAAAATAGATATTAAAAACTTTAATGATAACTTAATTAACAATATTTTATATAATGGCTCATTCAAAGATAATAAAAATAATATAACTATTGAAATTCCAAAGGATGATGAAAATGAATAAAATAAATATAGATAATTGGAAATCATTTAAAGTGGGAGAATTATTTGATATTCATCCAACAAAAAATTATAATCTAAAAAACTCACTATTATTTCAAGAAGAAGGTAATATTCCAGTTATAGTTAATTCAAGTTTCAATAATGGTGTAGGCGGATATGTTAATTTAGAACCAACTGAAAAAGGTGGAATAATAACTTTTAGTGATACAACTAGCGCTTCGGCAATCTTTTATCAACCTAATGACTTTATAGGATATTCTCATGTGCAAGGAATGTATCCATATGATAATATTTGGACAGAAAAATCAATGTTATTTTTCTTAACTGTTTTTAAGAAAGCAGCATATTTATTAGGTTTTGATTATGTTAATAAGTTTACAAGACAATTAGCAAAAGAAATAGAAGTTAAGTTACCAATAAAAGATGATGATTCACTTGATATATTTTATATGGAAAAAATAATGGATAATTATTTTAAAAGCAATGAGAAAATAATTGAAAATATAAACAAAATATCATCATTCAGTAAAAATAATATGAATATAAGCGAATGGAAAGAATTTAAAGTAGGGGATTTATTTGATGTTTCCAGACCAGCATCTAGAAGTCAATTAAATTATGAAGATGGAGAAATACCTTTTGTAGCTTCTGGAAACTTTAATAATGGAGTTTTAAAATATGTTACTGCGAAAGAAAATGAAATACTAGATAAAGGAAATTGTATTACAGTAAGTCCTGTAGATGGAAGTTCTTTTTACCAAAAAGACGATTTTTTAGGTAGAGGTGGAGCAGGATCATCTATTATTATTCTTAGAAATAATAATTTAAATGAATTTAATGGATTATTTATCTCAACTGTTTTATCTAAGGTATGTAATAAATATTCATATAATAATATGGCTAATAAAGATTCTATAAAAGGTGAAATTATTAAATTACCATCTAAATTTGATAACCCTGATTGGGATTATATGGATAAATATATTAAATCATTATCAGTAAATAGTATAATGCAATAATTCAACACTATTAGGATTTCTTCCTAGTAGTGTTATTTTTTGCCCACATTGATTAAACAATCAATATATGGTACAATTTCCTTGGAAACAAAAGATAAAATGTATGATGACTTTGTCCACATTTTGTCCACATTGAACAAATTATTAGTAATATTTATAATACAAATAATACTGATAATAATATGTACTAAATGCCCATAAAATAAGGCTAAAAACTATAATACTATATGTACCAAATATAGTAATAATATGCTCAAAAAGGGAGCATGTGGCAGTGGTAAAAAATATAAACAATGTTGTGGTAAATAACTCGCAAACCCAGTAAATATAAGGGAAAACGCGAGTTTTTCTTTTCCTCAAAAAAATGCCCAAAATAGTGATTAGATCCATTTTA
>JAQVYQ010000015.1:29499-33997 GCA_028708575.1 Tissierellia bacterium | reverse complement strand
ACTCCACCCATTACATCCCATGGCATTGCAGTACTTAAGATTTTATCAACTCTTTCAGAGCCATCAAGAACCATTCCAAATCCTCCGTTAATAGCTTTGCCTATACCTACTCCACCACCATTGTGAAGTGCTACTAAACTCATTCCTCTTGCAGCATTGCCTGCAAAACATTGAGTTGCCATATCTGCCATTATATTAGAACCATCTTTAATATTTGAAGTTTCTCTAAACGGTGAATCTGTACCAGATACATCGTGATGATCTCTACCCATCATTATAGGTCCTACTTCACCATTTCTTACCATTTCATTAAACTTTAAGGCTATTTCTGTTCTACCTTTTGCATCTTGATAAAGTATCCTTGCTTCAGTTCCTACTACTAATTGGTTTACTTCAGCATCTCTAATCCAATTATAATTATCTAAATCTTGGCCTCTTCTATTTGGGTCTATACAATCCATAGCTGCTTTGTCAGTTTTAATTAAATCTTCATGCCTTCTACTTAAACAAACCCATCTAAATGGTCCATAACCATAATCAAATAGCATTGGCCCCATTATATCCTCTACATAAGTTGGAAATATGAAACCGGCAGAATCATCTATACCATTCTTAGATATTTCTTGTACACCTGAATCGTACACAGCCTTCATGAAGCTATTTCCATAGTCAAAGAAATAAGTTCCTCTATCTACTAAAGTTTTTATCAATTCAAAATGATGTCTAAGAGACTTATCTACTTCTTTAATGAAGCCTTCTTTATCTCCATATAACATCTCAGTTCTTTTATCAAATGTTAACCCTTGTGGACAATATCCTCCATCATATGCTGCATGACATGAAGTTTGATCTGATAATAATTCAATATGAATATTGTTTTCTACTGCATATTCTAATAAATCTATAATATTTCCATGATAAGCAAGTGCTGTTGCCTTTCCTGTATCTAAATATTTTTTTGTAGCAGCAAATAATTCTCCTAAATCCTCGTATAATTCATCAACCCAACCTTGCTCAAGTCTTGTATTTATTCTTGATCTATCAACTTCAGCAATTACTCCTACTCCACCAGCAATTTTAGCAGCTTTCCCCTGTGCACCACTCATTCCTCCTAAACCTGAGCTTACAAATATATGCCCTTTTAAATCCTTATCTTGAGGAATTCCTAGTTTCATTCTACCTGCATTTAGAATTGTATTGAAAGTACCATGAACAATTCCTTGTGGTCCTATATACATCCAGCCACCTGCTGTCATTTGTCCATAGTTTGCAACTCCCATAGCTTGAGCTTTATTCCAGTGTTCTTGATTATCAAATTCACCTATCATTAAGGCGTTAGTTATTATTACTCGTGGACTTTGTTTACTAGATTTAAACAATCCTACTGGATGTCCTGATTCCATAACTAGAGTTTGTTCATCACTTAATTCCTTCAAATATTTCATAGTCAATCTGTATTGCATCCAGTTTTGGAATACCTGCCCAGTCTCACCATATGTAACTAATTCATAAGGATAGAGTGCTACATCAAAATCTAAGTTATTGTCTATCATAACTTGAAAAGCTTTTCCTTCTATACATTTACCTTCATATTCATCAATTGGTTTCCCATAAATTCTTTCAACTGGTCTAAATCTATACCCATAAATTCTACCTCTAGTTAACAATTCATCTAAAAATTCAGGGGCTAATTCTTCATGCAATTCTTCTGGAATATACCTAAGTGCATTTTTTAAAGCAAGCTCAGTTTCGTGTTTTGTTAGAGTAAATTCCCTTTTAGGTGCTCTTCTAACTCTCATATTAAATTCAGGATATGGTGGCAAGCAGCTATTCAATTTAATCTCCATTGCCTCTCCTATTACTTTGTTATCCCACATATTATCTCCTCCTTATTGATTTTTTTCATATACTAGCTGCCCATTTTTAATAACCTTATCAGTATGATTTATTCCAAAGTGATAAATCATATAATCTAAATTTGGGACATCAAAAATTGCAATATCTGCTTTCTTACCTACTTCTAAAGACCCAATTTGATTCTCTAGTCCTAGTGCTGCTGCAGCATTTATTGTTACTCCAACTATTACTTCTTCTGGCACCAACTTTAATGATAAAGATGCCAATGTCATCATAAGTTGAATATTTTCACTTGGACAACTTCCAGGATTGTAATCAGTGGAAATAGCTACAGGTACATTTTCTTCTATCATCTTTCTTGCTCTTGCTACAGTACCTTTTTGAAGATTAAAGCTGGTTCCAGGAAGCAATACTGCTATAACACCTTTTTGCGCCATAGCTTTTATGCCTTGGTCACTTGCCCCTATTAAATGTTCTGCTGATATACATTCTACTTCAGCTGCTAATTCTGCCCCACCAAGAGATACTATTTCATCTGCATGAACTTTTGGTATTAATCCATGGGCTTTACCTGCTTTTAGAATTTTTCTAGATTGTTCTACTGTAAATACTCCTTCTTCACAGAATACATCATTGAATTTAGCTAGCTTTTTCTCAGCAATGTAGGGAATCATCTCATTTATCAATTTATCAACGAACAAGTCAGAATTATTTTTGTATTTTTCTGGAACAGCATGTGCCCCCATAAATGTTGAAACTATATCAACTTGTTTATTTTGATTTAATTTATTTGCAACTTCTATTTGTTTCAGTTCAGTATCAAAGTCGCCAATACCATAGCCAGATTTTGCTTCAACTGTTGTAACACCAAAACTAAGCATAGTATTTAAACTTTTTTCAGCCTTCTTATATAGTTCATCAAATGATGCATTTGATGTTGCTTTTGCAGTCGAATGTATACCACCACCTGCTGCTAGTATTTCAAGATAATCTTTACCTTTTAGTTTCATAGATAACTCATGTTCTCTACTACCCCCATGTACTAAATGGGTATGAGAATCAATTAATCCAGGAGTTACAGTTTTTCCTTCACCATTTAATATGATTGTATTTTCACCTACTTCTATATTGTCTGGTAAACTGCCCTCTCCAACGTATATTATTTTGTCATCTTTAACAGCAATGATTCCATTATTGATTAAACCATTTTCTCTTTGTTCTAATCCTGCTCTAGCTTTATTTTCTCCTCTAATTGTAATTAAGCTATCTATGTTCTCAATTATTAATGTAGCTTTCATTAAATCATCCTTCCTCTATTCTGCCATTCTGTTTTCTAAGATCTGATTCGTATCAAAGCCTTCAAGTCTTAAATAATAGTCTGCAGCATCTATTAAAGCATTCATAGGAACTAATCCAATTATTTCGCTACCTATAATATTTACACCATATCTTCTTGCTTCTCTCTCAACTGTATCGAATACTCTATATAAAGGAGTTTTTGTATAATCAGTCATGTTGATAGAAACTTGAACTATATTTCTTTCAGTAATTTCGATCCCTAAAGCTTTACAATATGTATAACCTCCTGCTTTTGCCCTAATTGCTTTTGCAATCTTTTTAGCTATAGATAAATCATTTGTTCCAAGATTGATATTGTAAGCTACCAAAGGCATCCTTGCTCCTATAGCAGTAACGCCAGATTTTACATTTAAATCAGTAGGACCATAATCAGGAATCCAATCCTTATGCTTTAACTTTTCATTCATACCTTCATATTGACCTTTTCTGACTTCTGCTAAATTCTCTCTATGTGGTGCGCTAGCTGATTTTTCATATAGAAATACTGAGATTCCTAATTCATTACCAATTTTTAACCCTAGTTGTTTAGATAGTTCTATACAGTCATCCATAGTTACATCTGATATAGGAATTAATGGTATTACATCTGTTGCCCCCATTCTTGGATGTTCTCCTTTATGTTGGCTCATTTCTATTAATTCCGAGGCTTTTTTAGTTGATTTAAAAGCAGCTTCTGCTACACCTTCAGGGTCTCCAATAAATGTTACTACACTTCTATTGTGATCCTTATCCATAGAATAATCTAATAGCTTAACTCCTTCTACACTTCTAATTTCATTTAATATTTGATCTAGTATACCTTGATCTCTACCTTCACTAAAATTAGGTACACATTGTATTAGTTTAACCAATGTAATCCAACCACCTTTTTTATCATTATTCTTGACTATTGTTATTGCAATATCTATGCCAATTCTCCAAATGTAAAAACCGCTATTTTTAGGGATTTGGTTTTCTAAAATAAAGCAAATAAAAAAATAGTGTTTTATTTTCAAACACTATTTTTAGAATCATTGCAATTTACCTATTATTGAAATTGAATCATTTTGTTGCATTTTCAAACACTTTTTTAGTTTCTGCTTATATCAAATCTCTTCATCCTATAATTTAAACTATGTCTAGTAACCCCTAAATCAACTGCTGTCTTTGTTACATTCCATTTATTCTTATTTAAAGCTTGTATAATAATACTTTGCTCAAATTTTCCTAATTTATCTTCTAATGATTGATTGGTTTTATTTAGTTCTAAATCAAAACTATCGTCTGAATACATTGCATCTAA
>JAQVYQ010000015.1:20161-29399 GCA_028708575.1 Tissierellia bacterium | reverse complement strand
TATTATATTGCCTCTTTAGCTCAACTGATTCGGTCAATAAACTCTGTAGCTTAGTTTCATCTTTACTTATTGAATAAACTCCTATTATATCACCATTTATTCTTATTGGATGAGTACTATATGACTTATATACAGGTTTGCCATTATTATAAGCATGAGCCTTATATTTATTAATAATTGCAATCCCACTATCTAATACTTGCATATGTTCTGATTGATTTATGTCATTATATCCATACGCTTCCCATATGTATTTACCAATCATATCTTCAGCATCATACTTTTCCAATTCTTCCATAGCATGATTATATATAACAACTTTACCATCCTTATCTGTTAATAATACACCATCATAAAGATTCTCAATGATTTCGTCTAAGCATATAGATTTTGTAGTCGGTTCGTTGTAATCCCCTAATAAATCAAAAATTAAAACAATTGCTTCTTCTTTCTTTAAAAAAATCTTAGATAAATAGTATATATCTTCATCTATTGTTATCTTTAATTGATTATTGGATAGAAGCATTTCTAAATCAATATTTAAGATTGCTCCAGCATTGTCTGTCTCTATAGAGTTTAATAACGTTTTCATTTTATTACTTAACCATAATACTTCACCAGCTTTATTAATAAGCATAGAATATGGTTTGAAATAAGAAATGATTTTTCCAGCTAGTTTTATATCCACATACTACACCTCTACTTAATTATATTTTCTATTTTTTCAACTTAGTATTTTCCGTTGTTTTAGCACCAGTCCTTAATTCCCAATGAAGAACAAAAGATAATACCACCCTTAAAATTGCTACCGAAGCTAAAACAACAAATTCATCTATTGTTTTAATCAAGACAGTTTTTGCTATTTCTGCAGCTAGTTTAAATTCTAAACTTAAAACCATAGCCTTAACTAAATCAATAGCTATATCGTCATTATTAGTATAATCGAATTTGTTAGCAACAAGTTTGAATGCTCCTCTTAAAGCAGAAATGACAATAATTATGATTCCAATAAAATCTAACGAACTACTTATATAAGGAATAATAATTTCTAAAAAATTTTCAATTACCATTTATTTAACTCCTTTGTTACCTATTTTATCAAAATCTTATCACATATTAAAATCAATGTAAAGCGCAACTACTCCATTTTACCCCATTTCATCTCTTGGCCTTTTGAATTATATTTTTTCCTTTTTGCAGTAATTTCCTCTATTTCAATTTTATATATATTTGTCTTTTCTAGTCCAGCATTAATAGCCATATTAAAATAATTCATCATTTTTGGAGTATATTTTTCACATATGAGTCTCATACCCTTTACTCTTTCTTCTTCCTCAACAAGTAATTTAACGTTCCCCTTTACTATTGCTGATTCAAATTCAGTTGTAAAAACACTACTAGAAAGCAAGTTTGCTTTAGACTTATCCTTTAGTATTTCATCTAACTCTTCTTTTGAATATATTTCTGGAACATTTACATTGCCTACAAAAGTTACACAAACATCTGGATTATTTTCAAATATATTAACTTTTTCCCCATCCATTGCAGAATGAAAATATAATATATCATCTTCTCTTGCTATGGACAGAGGTATACAATGAGGTTTGTTGTCTTGGTTAATCATTGAAATAATTCCGTAACTAGAATTATCTATTACTTTCAAACCGAATTCTTTATTCATCTCTCGATCTATTCTTCTCATAGATTTCACCTTCCTATTTATTAATAAAAGTCAATTGCTACTTATAATGTTTTTTCATTATTCAAAATAAATACCTCTAGATTTATATTACCTTAATCTAGAGGTATTGTATAGAATCAATTAATTAACTTTTTATTTTACTGATCCTTTTGAAGACCTTTGTTGTTTTTTACTATACATCAAATAAACTTAATTGGTTGCTTTCAGGAAGTCCTTCTAGGCAATTAAATTGTCTTAGAGATTCTATACCTACATTTCCAAGTTTAGCTCGGTTTTTTAGATCTTCTATTGAAGTAAATGGTTCTTCCCTAGCTGCATTGTACAAGCCTTCTGCTGCAACATTTCCCATGCCAGATATACTGTTAAAAGGTGGTCTTAACATACCATTCTCTATTTGGAATTTTGCAGCATGAGATTTATACAAATCTATTGAAAGGAATTTATACCCTCTTTCATACATTTCCAGTACAAGTTCCAAATCATCATATAAATCCTTATCCTTAGGAGTTGATTCATTTCCAAGCATATCAATCTCTTTAATTTTATCTTTCACTTTTTCTTTTCCGAAAATCATATATTCTGCATCAAATGCCTTGGCTCTTATTGTATAATACGCTGCATAATATGCTAGTGGAATGTGTACCTTAAACCATGCTATTCTAAAAGACATCATTACATATGCTGCAGCATGGGCTTTAGGAAACATGTACTTTATCTTTCTACAAGAGGCTATATACCATTCAGGTACATCATATTCTCTCATTAAATCCTC
Source organism: Tissierellia bacterium (assembly GCA_028708575.1). GTDB lineage: Bacteria > Bacillota > Clostridia > Tissierellales > Tissierellaceae > UBA3583. The sequence goes on along the minus strand of JAQVYQ010000015.1, from coordinate 26,925 downwards.
ATATTCAGGCCATTTTGGATCCTTCAATGCTTTGCCTTTACGTACTAGTTCCATTATTTTAAAAGCACTATTTGGTGGTAAGCCTTTCTTAATTAAATAAACCATTATGTCATCTCTTGTACATACTGCTTCGCTTATGCTATTAACAACTTTATTATCTATTAATTCTTTAGCATTTCCTATCCATACATCAGTACCATGGGAAAGTCCTGATATACATATTAAATCTGCAAATTCTTTAGGCATTGTATCTAATAACATGCTTCTTACGAATCTTGTTCCAAACTCTGGAACTCCAAAAGTTCCTACTTTAGAGTTAATCTGTTCTGGTGTAACTCCAAGAGCATTTGTAGACGAAAATATTGACATTGTGTCCTTATCATCTAAAGGAATTGATTTAGGATCTGTTCCTGTTAGATCTTGTAGCATTCTTATCATAGTAGGGTCATCATGCCCTAGTATGTCCAACTTAAGCAGATTCTGTTCTATTGAATGATAATCAAAATGAGTAGTAATAATATCAGAATTTGGATCATCTGCTGGATGCTGTACAGGGCAAAACTCAAATATCTCCCGTCCTTTTGGAACAACAATTATACCACCTGGATGCTGACCTGTAGTCCTTTTAATTCCTGTACAACCTTTTAACAATCTATTTATTTCTGCTTTATTAGCAGGAATATTTTTCTCTTCATAATATTTCTTAACATACCCAAAGGCTGTTTTATCAGCTATTGTACCTATTGTTCCAGCTTTAAATGTAGTACCTTTTCCAAAAATTACTTCTGTAAACTTATGTGCCTTGGCTTGATATTCGCCTGAAAAGTTTAAGTCTATATCAGGTTCTTTATCTCCACTAAATCCTAAGAAGGTTTCAAATGGTATATCTATTCCATCCTTTTCCAACTTCTCACCACAAACCGGACATTCTTTATCAGGTAAGTCAAATCCAATACTAATATTATAATCATTAAAGTCTGTGTATTTGCATTTTGGGCATCTATAATGAGCTGGTAATGCGTTTACTTCTGTAATCCCCATCATATATGCTACAATCGATGAACCAACAGAGCCTCTTGATCCTACTAAATATCCTTCTTCATTGGATTTCCATACTAGTTTTTGGGCAATTATATACATTACAGAGAATCCATTTTTTATTATGGAATCTAGCTCAGTTTCTAGTCTCTTTTCTATGATTTCTGGCAAAACGTCCCCATATAGTTCATGAGCTTTTTCATAAGTTATATCTTTAATAGTTTGTTCGCACCCCTCAATATGAGGAGTAGCTTTTTCAGAAGAAATAGGGCTTATCTGTTGGCACATATCAGATATCGCATTTGTGTTTGTTACTACCACTTCAAATGCTTTATCTTCACCTAAATAAGAAAACTCATCAAGCATTTCTTCGGTTGTCCTTAGATATAAAGGAGCTTGTTCATCTGCATCATTGTAACCTTGACCAGCTTGCAATATACGTCTATATATTTCATCCTCAGGGTCTAAGAAATGTACATCACAAGTAGCAACAACAGGCTTATTTAGCTTTTCTCCTAATTTTACAATCTTTTTATTTATTTCTATTAAATACTCTCTATTTGCTACCCGCCCTTGTCTAACAAGATAATCGTTATTATCTATGGGCTGGATTTCTAGATAATCATAATCCTTTGCAATTTTTTCTACTTCTTCATTGGATCTACCTAATAATATACTTTGATACAGTTCTCCTTCACTACAGGCACTTCCTAAAATCAAGTCATCTGAGTATTTTTTGTATAAACTTTTTAATATACGAGGTCTCTTATAAAAATAATCTAAATGGGAATAAGAAACAAGTTTGTATAAATTCTTTAGTCCATTATAATTCTTAGCTAAAATTATTGCGTGATACGTATTTAGCTTCTTATATTCTTTTATTTTAGATTCCTCATCTGAACTGAACAAATCTATATCTTCTAGGGAAAGAGCCCCTCTTTCCTTAAGCATATCAATCATGATGTTGAAAATTTTTACTGTTGTATCAACATCATCTAAGGCTCTATGTGCTACTTTCACTTTTATTCCTAATCGCTTAGCAATCCTCCCCAATTTATAACTACTAAATTCTGAGAACAATTCTTTTGCTAATGACAATGTATCTATATAGGTAAAATCAAATTCATATCCTAAAACTCTCCCATAGTGTTCTAAAAAATTAATATCAAAGGAAGCATTGTGTGCTACTAATACACAACCATTAATAAATTCCAACATTTTTGGAAAAACAATATCTATTGTTTCAGCATCAACTACCATATCATCAGTTATACCTGTAAGTTCTACTATATTAATTGGAATTGGCTTTTCAGGATTTACGAAACAGCTAAATTCATCAATTACTTCCCCATTTTTAACTTTCATAATACCTATTTCAGTAATTTTTTCTGTAATAGGTGTTAATCCTGTGGTTTCTAAGTCTAAAACACAATAAGTAGTGTTTATACTTTGACCTTTATCATTTGTAACAGATGACTTCTTGTCTGGGGTTAGATAAGCTTCAACTCCATAGATGACCTTCATATTTGGATTATCTCTTCCTAAGAGATTGTGAGCTTCAGGAAAAGCTTGTACAACACCATGATCAGTAATTGCTATGGATCCCATCCCCCAATCTATGGCTCTGTTTATTAGATCTGTAGCACTTGATACTGCATCCATTTGACTCATCTTTGTATGCATATGTAGTTCTACTCTTTTTTCTTTGGAGTTATCTAGTCTTTGGATTTTTTTTAATCCATTTGTTTCTATAATGGTATTAGCAATAATTTCAACTTGATTAGAAAAATTACTATAGCTGGCATTACCAGAAATTCTAACTCCTTTAGCATTATTTAGCCTTACTAATACATCAGCACTTTGTTCTGATTTAAGAAAAGATTTACATGTAATAGAATTAGAACCGTCATAAACATCAAAAGACAATAAATATTTACCACTTCTTAATTCCCTTGAATCTATACTAGAAATATCACCTTCTATAGCAACCTTTCCCTCATCTGGAGATATATCTGTTATCTTTATAATAGGCTCTTTTATATTTGAACTTCTTCCTAATATTAAAATATCTGATCCTTTCCCATTTGATTTTTTCATTGCATCTTCTCTAAAATCAACTGACTTTCTAGAATTATAATTAGTCACTTTATTTTTTTGTTCTTCTTTAATTATCTGCATTTCCTTTGCTTCTATATCATCCATTAACTTTTCTATTTCTTCATTTCCAACATCATCTATGAAGTTTATATCATAAGAATCTCCATATATTTTTTCAATAAAATTTTGAATCTCTCTATCATAATCATTTACTTTTAAATAATCAGAAATTGTATTTTTAAATCTAAATTTTATCTTGCTTTTGGAAATCTCATAGGAACAATTATTAAATGCTGCTTTTAAAACAGGAAAATCATCAGATAATATATCTATAATATTTTCCATTTCTTCAGAAATTGGTATTTTAACTGTGCCTTCATTGTAATGTACAGTTATTAAGGAATCCTCTAAGCCAAATCTTCTTTTTATAAATTTATTAAGCATTGCAATTTCTTTTGTTCTAATATAATTATTTGAGTTAATTTTCATATTGAGAGTTTTTGTATCTTTATTTATAACTACTCCCTCTACAAAAGCCTCACTTAAATTTATATCTGTATTATGTTCAGTAAAAATGTCTTTAATTCTTTTCATATTTAATAACCCCTTGCTATATATTATTATCCTTCATTATCTTATATCGAGCATGGATTAATCCTATAATAAAGCCTATGGCTGCTAGTGAAATCCAACCAAAACCATAATCAAACAATGGTAAATAGCTATCTGCGAAATCCAAGATTTGTTCAATCTTTTTATACTCTTTTATTGGATCAGGTAGAGAATTTACAAAGTCTAATAATGCTGGAACTATTGTAAATCCAATAGTCCATTTATAAATAGTTCCATTCTTTTTTATTATTGGAGCCATTAATGATAATATTATCAAAACAATTGCTAAAGGGTAAGAGAACATTAGTACGGGAATCGATAATTGTATTATTGTATTTAACCCAAAATTTGCTATTGTAAATGATACTAATGTAAATAATATTGCAAAATTTTTATAGGGCAATGATTTTGGAAATATTACAGTAAACATTTCAGCACATGATGTAATAAGTCCAATTGCAGTTTTAAAACAAGCAACAGTTACAATAGCAGATAATAAAACTTGACCAAATAAGCCAAAGTGATGATTGCTTGCCATTGACAGTATAAGCCCACCATTGTCAGCACGGCTTAAACTGCCTAGACTTGTTACTCCTAAGTAGGATAATGAAGCGTATATAATTGCCATACCTATTGTTGCAATAATACTAGACTTCACAGTTTGCTTAGCAATTGAACTAGGCTCTTTTATACCTAACTTTTCAATGTTTGAGACTATAACAATAGCAAATGCCAATCCCGCTAAAGCATCCATAGTATTATAACCGTCTAATACTCCAGTAACAAATGATCTATTTATATAGTTTCCCTGCGGTAAAAAATCACTTGGATTACCCATAGGGTTTATAAATGTTGCTAGTAATAGTATTGATAACAATACTACAAAAGCTGGATTAAGATATTTTCCAATCCAATCTATTATTCTACCTGGTCGCAAAGAATAATAAAGTGTCAATACAAAGAATACAAATGAGAAAATAAAAAGTCCAAGACTTAAATAATCATCATTAATAAATGGATGAATCCCCACCTCAAATGCTACTGTTGCAGTACGAGGTATTGCAAACAATGGACCAATTGTTAAATATAATACACATGTGAAAAATACGGCATAAGCTGAAGACACTGGCTTTGCCATATCGTATAAGTTATCACTTCTAGATATACCAGATGCTATAACTCCTAACATTGGTAATCCAACGCCTGTTATTAAGAAACCTATTGTTGCATTTATGTAATTGCTTCCTGCTGCTTGCCCCATTTGTACTGGAAATATAATATTACCAGCTCCGAAAAATAGTCCAAACAATAGTGACCCAATTAATAAATTTTCTCTAAGAGTTAATTTTTCATTCATATTTTACACTTCCAATGTTATTTTATTGATTAGCATCATTACTTATTATACAATAAATTCATTATTAATAGTGAAAATCCTTAAAGATTCTGTTAGAATATAATACATGGCTATTTATCAGTAAAGGAGAAAATCAATATGAAACATATTAGAGGAGAAATATTTTTAACATTAACAGCAATTATTTGGGGAACATCATTTGTATCCCAAAAACTCGGAATGGATTATGTAGAACCATTTACATTTGGTGCTTCAAGGTTTTTAATAGGTGCCCTTGTACTAATTCCTATAATAATTTATTTAGATGGAAGAAACAAAAAAGATGATAATAGAGAAAAGTCAAATACCAATTACAATAAAAGGGATTTAAATATTAGTGGTTTAATTTGTGGTGTTGCGTTATTCCTTGGTGCTTCTTTACAGCAAATTGGACTTGTATATACAACAGCTGGAAAATCTGCTTTTTTAACTACTCTTTATATACTATTAATACCAGTTTTTAGTATCTTCATGAAGAAAAAGCTAAATATTCAAATCTGGATTAGTGTTATTCTTGCAACAATTGGCTTATATTTCTTAAGTATTAATGAAGATTTTACAATGGGAAAAGGAGATGCTATTGTATTAGTTTCTACTGTTTTCTGGACAATTCAAATTATTGCAGTAGGTAAATACGCTTCTAAAGTTGATAGTTTAAAATTATCAGTATTCCAATTTTTAGTTGCAGGGATATTATCAACTATTTGTGCTTTCATCTTTGAAAATCCAAATCTTAGGACTATAATAGATTGTGCTGGTCCAATATTATATACAGCAATTATGGTTGTTGGAGTAGCTTACACTTTTCAAATAATAGGTCAAAAAACTACACCGCCTACGACTGCTTCCATAATTATGAGTACAGAATCATTATTTGCAGCTATTAGTGGAGCCTTATTCTTAAATGAAATTATGTCTTTAAGAGAATTATTTGGAAGTTCTCTAATGTTTGCAGCAGTTATACTAACACAAATAAAATTCCCTGTAAGAAAAAAAATAGAAGTCAAAGAAATCAATGAATTATAATATCAATCGAGTAGGAGGTAAATATTTATTTCATTTACCGTCTTCTCACACCACCAAGTAAACCGTTCGATACTTTGCGGTTCATTAATATAGTCTGAATTTCTCATACTGTGAGGATAAACTTTAAAAACCGTATTTAATCAGTCTTTGATTAGTTACGGTTTTGTTTAATATTGGACTTTTGGATATCCTCCAGTAACCTTTCCTTGTATTAGCAAATTTCCTTTAGACTTTCCAGGACAATTTGAATGGACATTCATGCTAGAGGGTACTGATACATTGATAGCTTCAGTAATAGAAGCAGGTAGTTCAGAGTAAGAATCTGAACTACCTATTTTGACTTATTATTTACTTATACTTACTACCCATTCAAAACCAGAGTATACACCATATTCTTCTGAATAATTTCCCATATTTATAGCAAATGCAGCTTTAAGTTCTGAGTTCATATAGATTAAGTCCTTACCTTCTTCAACATCTCCAAAGGTATTTACATAAGAAATCTTCTTTTCATAGACTACTTGATCTTCATGAGTAATTTTCACTGTCAACTCATCTCCAACTTTTGCTCCATATTCCTCGAATAACTCTCTTG
>JAQVYQ010000015.1:0-20061 GCA_028708575.1 Tissierellia bacterium | reverse complement strand
TTACATTGTTGTAAACTAATATTTTACCTTGGAGGCTAAAATTAAAAAATAAAATGAAATGTGATAATTGTGTATATTATGATTTTGATGATACACTTAATTATTATACATATATGAAGAATTTGGACCAAGATGAAATAACTCTTCATTAATTATAGATTTGATAATTGTCCATATTTTAAACTTTATGACCAAAAGCTCAACTCTTTTCTTTACTCCATGCCCATGCTGGGCACACTATGATAAAAGCCTAGCTACGTAGTAGCTAGGCTTTTTCCTATATTTGATTATTCTTCATCATTTTCTATTTTATTGTTCTTATAAATAAATACTCGGGTCCCGTCTCCTAACTCTGATTCATTAATTTTCTCTCCATTAATAAAAGCAGTTCCATCACCATTTACCTGAATGTCTAAATTTTGGCCACCAGTTGCTACTCTATATTGATTTGCAACTCCGTTTAAGGGAATGGCATCAGTATCAAATGAATCAATTATTGGTACAACAACAATAACACTAACTTGTGTTGCTTCTACTACAGCACTATTAGATTGTGCTCCAGTATTAATGTCACCACTTTCTACTCTGTTATTTTTAATAGTTTGCTCATTTTCTTGTTCTACAGAAATCGTATTCGAATTATCTATATTAAAAGTTTTGCCAGTTGGTTTTGGACAGCAACTTCTTCTACTTGGAAAAAAGCATCTTCCAGGAGACTGCATACTGATAAAGTTGTTGTTGTCTTCTGTTTCTGTTACCCAATAAATATTCTGTGGTTTACCCATAAAAATACTCCTCTCATAATGTTTTCATTATTATAGTTTCTTGTCAAGTTTTAATAATTAAAACTCTTATAATATAATATGAAATGTGTAAATATAGGTGAAAGATATTTATTGTATAAAAAAACTACTTAATTTTATATAAGTAGTTTTTTTAAGTATTAGTTTTATTTTGATTCAGTCTCTGCTTCTTCATTTATCTTTTCTGGATCTGAAATTTGGCCAGTAATATTGTTGACAATTTTATATTCTCCCATTTTTTCAGTATACCATAGATTGTATGCATCATTCATTTTTTCTTGGAATATTGCATTCCTAACTTCTTCTACATAATCTTCATAAACTGCTTCCTTAGCTTCTTTGTAGTCTTCAACTTTTATTATATGAAATCCCCACTGAGATTCAACAGGTTCACTTATTTCATTAACTTCCATAGAGAATGCCGCTTCTTCAAAAGGAGCTACCATTTCTCCTCTACCAAAATATCCCAAGTCTCCGCCTTTTTCACTGCTACCATCTTTGGAATATTCTTTTGCTAATTCTGCAAAGTCTTCTCCATTATTTAATTTTGATTTCACTTCATCTGCCTGCTCTTTAGTCTCTACAAGAATATGCCTTGCTTTGACTTGCTCTGTTTGATTAAATAACGCTTTATTTGTTTCAAAATATTCTTTCATTTCTTTTTCTGTTATTTCAATATAAGGCTCCAATATTTTTTCGTATTTTATACTAGTCTCTATATTGTTTTTTATATCATCAAGACTATATCCAACATATGTAAGGAAAGTATTAAATTCTTCTTCTCCACCATAATAGTCTTGCATTTCTGCTAATTCAGCATCCATTTCTGCATCAGTTATTTCAATGTTTAATTTTTCTACTTCTAATTCCATTATCTTTTCAGCTATTAAGCTGTTTAGAACTTGTTCACCATTTTGTGTAACTAATTGATCATAGAATTCGTCTTTTGTGATTTTCTCATCGTTAACTCTTGCTACTACAACTTCTTGTGAACAACCTACTACGCTAAATGCTAATATAATGATCATTCCAACTATTAAAATACTTTTTATACCTTTTGATTTCATTATGTACCCCTCTCTAATTATCAATAGTCAATATTAATTATTACATAGTATAATGAATTATAGATGACAATTAAATGATGATTTAGTGAAAATTAATTAGTAAAATTAAAATGGCTATCAGATTTTTCTCTCTGATAGCCATTTTATCATAGATTTAATTATCGTACAATAATCAGTATAATTTACTTTTCTTTTTCTAAAAATAATCTTACTGCATCATATACCTTTTCGTCACCAATTACTAACACTACATCTCCTAATTCAAAAGTAGTAATTGGCCCTGGAGAAAGAATAGTTTCGTTGTTTCTTCTAATTCCTACAATAGTTCCGCCTGTATGTTGCCAAAAGTTCACATGCCCAATAGATTCACCAATAAAAGTACATTTTTCTGTCACTTCAATTTCATATGGGGTAATAGCAGTAGTATTACTATATATACTAGAATAATCTATTATCTTATCTATTGTAGCTAAGACTTCATCTTCTAATTCATTTCTTTGTTCAAGTAAAGATTGTAAAGTAGCTTTATATGATGCAACACTTTCGATATTCTTATATTTATTAATATATTTAAAGGCATTGTCTTTTGATAAAACTTTAATTCCACTACCTCTAAAGGATTTAACTACATCTACGTCTTCTAAAAGTTTTATTGCTCTTCTAACTGTTTCTGGAGATACATTATACATACCTGCTAATGTTGATCTTCCATGAATTCTATCTCCTTCTTTAAAGTCTTCCTTATATATCATATTAGCAATATCCAATGCAATTTCCTCATACTTTGACATTGAACTATTATCGTACATATATTACACTCCCTAATCTCATGATATATCCATATTAACACTAAGTCCCTATATTTACAAACATAGCCTTTCAATTATTTCATCACCACTTAAAGCTCTGCCATCATACTTTAATATTCTATCAGTACATTTTATATCTGTAAATTCATTTATAAGGCTTTCAAGTTGAGCAGTGGAATTATGTTCTATATCGATTATTCGCTTTGCACTTTTACCTAACTCATTTATTTTATTAGTAGGAAATGGCCATATATCCCCATAAATTAAAGCTCCTATTGAAACATCTTTTTCATTAAGCCTATCAACAGTTTCTTTTACAGCTCCATATGTTGCTCCCCAACAGACTATAAGATTTTCTGGATTGTTTGAACCAATAAACCATGGTTCTTGTATTTCCTCTTTCAATTCTTCAATCTTAATTGCTCTTTTATCTACCATTTTAACCCTATTTTCAGCATCTTCATCAATATTTCCATATTCATTATGCTCATGACTATCTACTAATACCACTTGTCCCTTTACTTGTCCGGGTATTAATCTTGGAGATATACCATTTTCGGTAAATTTGTATCTTTTATATCTTTCATCAGGGATATCAGACCCTGAAGCTATATGTCTTTCTATAGTTATTTTACTGAAATCGAATGGTTCATGAGTCATATTGTAATTAGTCAAATATTCTTCAGTCATTAACAATACAGGAATTTGATATTTATCAGCTAAATTAAATGCCCTTACAGTTTGATAAAACGCATCTTCTGGACTTCTTAATGCAATTACCATTCTTAAAAATTCACCATGTCCTGCATGTATCATAAATCTAAGATCTGCTTGTTCTGTTCTTGTAGCAAATCCAGTTGCAGGTCCTGTTCTTTGTGCATTAAAAACTACTATAGGCGTTTCTATAATACCAGCAAGACTTAATGCTTCAACCATAAGAGCAAATCCACCGCCTGATGAACCAGTCATTGCTCTGACTCCAGCATAAGATGCACCTAATGCCATGTTTAAAGCTCCTACTTCATCTTCTATTTGATCCACTACTATTCCCATTTCATTTGCATGTTTTGCTATATATGTCATAACACTTGAAGAAGGTGTCATTGGATAACCGCAATAATACTTACAGCCTGCAGCAATAGCCCCTAATGCCAATGCTTGATTACCATCTATTAAGATATGACTGTCTTCTCTTTTTTTCATATTGTACTTCCGTTCTAATAATTCATATCCTTTTTCTAAAGCTTGCTTATTTACTTCTGATATTTTAGGTGCTAGCTCCTCTTTTATCACTTTTATACCTGTATCCAATAATATGCCAAAATAATTTATGATAGCTCCTAATCCTACAGATGATGATACCTTATCGTTACCAAGATTCTTTGCAGTTTCCACAAGTGGTAAATGTGTATAATTTAAGTTACTCTCAGCTATATTATTATCTACAATGACTACTCCATCTTTTTTTAATCTGTCCTCATGAAATTGAACTGATTCTTCGTTAAATGCATATATCATATCAAGTTCTTTTGAGTAACTAGTAACAGGCATATCTGAAAATCTTATTTGCATAAAATTGTGTCCGCCTCTTACTCTTGACATATAGTTTTTATATGTAAATACATAATACCCATGTCTTTTTATCATTCTTTCAAGTAGACCTACTGCAGTATCAATTCCTTGACCAGCTGCTCCACCTATTAGTATTGTATAATCCATATTAACACCTACCCTCTAATAAAATTCTTTCAAATACTTTTTAGCATCCATTGGATTTAGCTTAGCATTCACTAGTGATACTCCATTTTTTATAAATTCAAAGCTATCGTCATAAGTATCTTTTTGGACTTTATATAATACGCCTAGTGGTATACCATTATCCCACTCTAATGCTTTCTTATAAGCGGCCTCATAATTGGTATAATCATAATCGTCAGGTAAATAATAAGTATGATCTTTATACCATTTAAAAGTATTTACTTTGTTCCATACTACGCATGGTTGAAATATATCTAAATGAGCATATCCATTATAAGTAATAGCCTCTTTCATAAGCTCAACAAGATGAGGTTTATCACCTGAGAATCCACGAGCTACAAATCCTGCACCCATAGTTAAAGAAAGTGCAAGAGGCTTAACTGGTTCTAGTTTCACTCCATCAAACTGTAGTGTTGTTTTCTGACCTTTTAATGTAGTAGGAGATCCTTGACCCTTTGTAAGTCCATAAATTTGATTATCATGAACAAAATGAGCTATATTAACATTACGTCTTATAGTGTGAAGAAAATGATTGCCACCTTCACCATATGTGTCTCCATCACCTGATTCAACTATTACTGTTAAATCCTTATTAGCTAATTTTATTCCTATTCCTGGAGGTAATGCCCTACCATGAAGACCATTAAAACCATTTATTCCGATATGATGAGGCATCTTTGCAGCTTGCCCTATACCTGTAACTAATACTGAGTCATAAGGTGCAATACCCAGCTCCTCCAATGCTTGTTTTAAAGCATCTCTGATCATAAAGTTACCACATCCTGGACACCATGATGTGTCGTAAAGCTTGTATTCACAAGTCATATTCTCACTCCTATTAGATTATTTCATTATTATGTCTATACCCATTTATCAGAAAAATAATGAGCTCCCCAAAAACTTATTGATAAAATCTTTATTTATGCTATATTACTAATTATCCGATTTATTTATTGACTTCCTTTTAAAGAAATATACTAGGCAAGTTATGGTCGGGATAACTATTATGAATATGACGAAAATAATAGTTAAATAACTATTTAAATCTTCTCTAGTTCCAACAACTGGCCTGACCCAAGTAATAGCAACTGAAACAAGCCACACAATTACACTGACAACAAATAACATTAACTTATCATCTTTTTCTTTCTCAAAAATATCTCTAAATATTTTTGTAGCTAAATATAGAGTTATATTTATTCTAGAAGTAACAGCTATTAACCACATCAAAACAAAGATAGCTGCAATTCTTTCTATAATATTTGCTACATCTATCAACTTAACATAGATTAAAAATGGAAATAATGAATGTCTTGAATATTCTATTCCTAAAGCTCCCTGAGTTACTATTATTATGATATTAAGTGTTACAATATTTACAATGAGAATAGAAAAAAAGGCCTTGGTTGAAATACTTTTGTTTTCAAGTTCTGGTATCAACATAGCAATTACGATTATATCATTGTACATAGATGCCATCATAATTGCACCCTTATTTAATTCTAATAATGAGCTATCTACAAAAACAGGTGAAAATAATGATAAATCAACATTATTAACACCTAATAATATTAAAACAATCAAAAATGAATATATAATAGGGACAAAGAGATCTACTGCCCTAAAAATTACAATTATACCTCTAGATGTCATATAGATACATACTATTATCATAAGAGTTGTGACTAAAGCATTAGATGATTCAGGGAGAATGGAAGTTGTTACTAATTCTGTTTGCAATGTTAAGATATTAATTGCTTGTATAATAAAATATATAACATAAAATAGACCTAATATTTTACTTATTGTTTTACCATAAAGACTTTTCATAAAATCTTTAACTGTATCATTTTTAATCCTATTAGCTAAGAAAAGTAAAGGTATAGATGCAATAATTATATATATGGCAGATACTATTACCATTATCCATTGGTCTTGATTGTATGGGGGGACATGCATTGCAGCAATATTAGATATTGAAAAAGAAAGTCTGGAAACTATAAAAAATCCTATCAATTGTCTAGTAGGTATTTTTTCATTTTGCATTGCTTTCACCCTTTTCAACATTGGTTGGCATATCTAGTAAACCAGTTCTAATTATAAATGTTTCTACATTTATGTTATAACTAATTTCTGGAAATATACTTTCCCAATCATTTGATATTTCTTTCCATTCTTCTGGATATTTACTATGAAATATAGTATCTACTCCAAATGTATCTACTTTTAGATCCTTCTGTGCTTTATCCATTGTTTGGCTGATATATTCCTTTACTTTGTTGGAGCAAGCTTCTTCGGTTGCCTTTACAATATTCAAGTTTCTAAAATCAAGACCTTTTGAATCTTCCCCAATGACTCCTCTTAACTTAACATCAACAGTCAAATTTATCTTGCCATCTTCTACTATTAAATCATTTTTCGTTTTACTATCTTTAATTTCTAGGACAGTATACTTACCTTTTGTTGCTATATAATTCTCATCATTATTTGTAAATTCATCTGAAACTTCAAATACAATAAGACTTTCTCCAATCTCATCTACTAAGAAATTGAAACCTATCATTTCTTCACCTGAATAATATCCTATTAATGAATCTTCAAAAAATACTGCTCCGCCCTCCACATTTAGTATGTCTCTATGATCTGATTGTCCCTCTGCTTGTATATGATTGATAAATTTTTTTTGTTCCCTATTAACCACTCCTAAAACAGGTGTCTTTCGCTGATAGTAATACTTAATATACTCATTAATATTAAGACTTCTTGTCTTTGATGTATATTTATGATTTTCGATTAATAACTCCAAATATTTGCCAGGTGTTGCGCTTAATCCTTCATTTATACCCATTACTTCATATGCTTTTGCATCCTTTGCAACTACCATAAAAGCTGATTCTCTAGGTTCAATATCATATAAAAAAAAGTTAATATAATCTCCAATACCTCGTTTAGCTAACTCTTCGCCAAATATATAAATTTCATTATGGGAGTATAATAACTTCCTATCAAATGTTAAAGTTGCATTCCTAATTGCATCAAATAATGTGTCACCTTCATGTTGAAGATATAAAACAGACGTTCCATTATTTTCTCCTTTCGTAGGATTAGCATTAGGCTTTATAACTTCATTTGTAAGTAAAACTTTACCATCTACTAAATCTATTCCTGTTGCAGTAACTATTGCTAATTCGCTTATCTCTCTTGAGCCTGCACATGAAGTCAATACTATTGATAATATAAGCAGTATCATTATAGAAAACATTTTTTTTATTAACATAATATTATTTCCTTTTCCTAGAATCTTTATCTGCAATATACTTTGGTCTATAATTCATCTTCTTTAATGGAGCTCTCCTTAAAAAATCCTTGAATCCTTCTTTATCATAAGGTGCAATTGGAAATAGATAAGGAACTCCAAAGGATTTTATACTAAGTAAATGAAATGAACTTATAATTAGTCCACTGAATATGCCAAACAAGCCGAATAAACCACCTAATATAATAAACAATATTCTATATATAACTATCATCTCTCTAAGTTGTGGAATTACAAATTCTGATACTCCTGCAGCAGATACGACGATTACCATTATTGCGCTAACTAAGCCTGCTTCTACAGCTGCTTGGCCTATTACTAAACCACCTATAAGGGTTACAGTTTGACCTATGTTTTTAGGCAATCTTAATCCTGCTTCTTTTATTATTTCATAGAAGAGTATCATAAGCAGCGCTTCTAAAAGGCTTGGAAATGGAACACCTTCTCTTTGTCCAGCTAGAGTAATTAGTAATTGTGTAGGAATCATTTCTTGATGAAAATTAGTTATGGCTATATATATACCGACTAGGAAAATGCTTATGAAAAATGACAAATATCTAATAATTCTAAGAAAAGACGCAAATTTAGGCTTTGAATAGTAATCTTCAGAATCCATTAAATCTTCAATAAAAATTTTAGGTACTGTGATTACATTAGGAGAACCGTCGCATATAATTCCTATTCTTCCTTCTAATATTTTGCCTGCTAATACATCTGGTTTTTCAGTATAATAGGCAGTACGAACAAGGCTATTTGGAGCATCTTCTATATATTCTTCTATATAGCTTACATCTAATATGGCATCTGCTTTTATCTTTTTAAATCTAGCTTTTAATTCTGCTAGTATATCTTGATTTACTATTCCATTTATATATACAATGCATACTTGGGTATTTGTCTGTTCTCCAAAAACAAATTGTTCAAAAATAAGATTATTATTTCTAATTTTTCGTCTAATAAGTGACTTATTAACATAAATATCTTCAACAAATGATTCCTTTGGGCCTCTAATCACTTGCTCCACACCTGATTCAGTAATTGCTCTTTTATCATATCTACACAAATTCAAGATATACCCTGTTTCTATACCCTCCATGAAAAGAACAACATGCCCATCTACTATTGCCTTAATTGATTCATTTATATTATATATTTCTTGAATTTCAGATATATAGATGGATGATTTTATATCATATACCGAAATTAGATTATTTATTAAAGGCTTTATTACAAACTCATTTAAAGCCTTTTTATCTATTAAACCATTAATGTATACTACAAGGGCTTCTGTATCTCCTAATGTATCAAATTCATATAATACTAAATCATCGGAATTATTAAATTTTTCTTCTAATTTTACCCTATTTTTCATTATATATTTTGATATCATTTAATCCCCCCCTATTTTAGTTGATAATATTTTAGTATCACCCATTTTTTCATTAAATATTAGCAAATATTATTGTTAATAGCAGAAACATACATTGACATGAACATAAAAAAATCATCTATAGTTAAACTACAGATGATTCCTATCTAGATTGCATAGATATATGCTTTTAATTTTTTGTATATAATTCTTGCTGGTACTCCTACTGCTGTTGTTCTTGCTGGTATATCTTCTAATACTACTGCGTTTGCACCCACTTTAGCACCTTCTCCTAAAGTTATAGGTCCTAATATTTTTGCGCCTGCTCCTATCATTACATAATCTTTTACTGTTGGGTGCCTTTTTTCGCCCTTTTCTCCACCTATTCCACCTAGAGTTACTCCATGAAACAATGTTACATTGTCTCCAATTTCAGCGGTTTCACCTATAACAATTCCCATTCCATGATCTATGAATAAATTTTTACCTATACTAGCTCCAGGATGAATTTCTATTCCAGTAACTTTTCTAGCATGTTGTGAAATCATCCTTGCACGAAAAAGTTTTCCTTTCAAGTATAATCTATGAGATATTCTATGGTAGACTAATGCTTTCAGTCCCGGTGAAGTAAAAATTGCTTCAGCTAAATTCTTTGCAGCTGGATCCTTTTCTAAAATAGCTTTACCTTGATCTATTATAAATTTTAACATAAAATCACACTCCTACTCCTGAGCAAATAATTCTGTTGATAAATATCTTTCTCCTGTATCTGGTAATAATGTTACTACTCTTTTGCCTTTGCCCAATCTCTTAGCAATTTGAACTGCTCCAGCAAAATTCGCTCCTGATGATATTCCAGATAATATCCCCTCATTTTTCCCTAATTCTCTAGCGTATTCATATGCTGTTTTATCATCCATATCAATAATTTCATCAACTACATCTGCTTTATAAATATCCGGAACAAAGTTTGCTCCTAAACCTTGAATCCCATGTCCAGAAGGTGCCCCACCTGTAAGAACTGGTGATTTTGATGGTTGAACAGCAACAGTTAAGATGTTTTTATTATACTCTTTTAATATTTTACTTACTCCACTGATAGTACCACCTGTACCAACTCCAGTTACAAAAGCATCAATTTTACCTTCTGTGTCATCTAATATTTCTTTTGCTGTTGTTTCTATATGAGATAAAACATTAGCTTCATTAGAGAATTGTCCTGTCATAAAATAATTGTTTTCCTTTGCTAGTTCGTTTGCTTTAATTACCGAACCTTGCATTCCTGATTCTCCCTTAGTTAAGATCAATTCTGCCCCATAGGCTGCCATGATTCTTCTTCTTTCAACACTCATTGTGTCAGGCATTACAATTATTACTCTATAGCCTCTTGCTGCTCCTATCATAGATAAAGCTATACCCATATTTCCACTTGTTGCTTCAATAATTGTGTCACCTTTATTTAATATACCTTTATTTTCAGCATCTAGAACCATATAAAAAGCTGGTCTATCCTTCACGCTTCCACCTGGATTGAAACTTTCTAATTTAACTAAAATTTCTGCCATGTTTTCGTCTGTATTATTGATCCTCACCAATGGTGTACATCCAATTGTATCTGTTATGCTTTTATAAATCATAATATACCTCCTCAAAATAAAATTACCTCTTGCCAATGTATATATATTATATACAGAGGCAAAAGGTTAAATTCGCGGTTCCACTCTGTTTAGGACATAATGTCCTAACTCATTATCAAGTACTTCATACTCTAGTTCAGTAACGGGAACTCCCGTGTGAATCTACTTAAATTTCGATTCAAAGCTCATTGATGCACTTCTATTATTTCAATATAGATTCCTCTCACCAATGGAATCCTCTCTTTAATATTTCCAAAATATACTTTATCAATTCATAGCTATTTACTATACATTAACTAATACATAGTATTATACTAGGGATTAATTAATAAATCAATACCTTTTTAAAATTATTTTACCTTTTTATTAAATCTTTTGCGTGTTTTTCTGTCATATATTTTATCTTTTCAACATCTAAAGTTTTAATTTCTCTTTTTTCCATAATTATTTTTCCGTCAATTATTACTGTATCAACATCACTTCCCTGTACGCTATAAGTTAATGCTGATATTATATTATGCTTAGGATACAAATGTGGTTTATCTAAATCAATTAAAATTACATCAGCTTTTTTACCAATTTCAATACTGCCAACTTCATCAATCATATCTAAAGCCATTGCACCATTTACAGTTGCCATTTTCAACGCATCCATTGATGATACACTAACTGCATCTAGATTTACTGCCTTGTTTATTATGGAAGCTATTTTTATTTCTTCGAACATATTCAAACTATTATTACTTGAAGACCCATCTGTTCCTAAAGAAACTTTTATGCCCTTTTTAAGCATTTGATCAACAGGAGAAAATCCGCTTGCTAGTTTAAAATTGCTAACTGGATTGTTTACTGGAAAAACATTCTTTTCAAACATTATTTCTATATCCTCTTCACTTACATGAACACAATGAGCAGCAATTGTGTGGTAATCGAAAAGTCCTAAATCATTTAAATGTTGTACAGGTGATTTCCCATGTAGACAAAAGCTATCTTCTACTTCTTTTTTAGTTTCAGATACATGAATATGTATACCTGTATTTAATTCATTGGCTAAATCCATTAATTTTAATAAAAATCCATCACCGCATGTATAAGGAGCATGAGGAGCTACCATAACTTTTATTCTACCATTGCCTTTATTATGCCAATTATTATAAAGAACTCTAGTCTCATTTATTTTTTCTTCTGGATTTTCTTTATCTTCAATTGTTCCTCTTGTAAGTACAGCCCTCATACCAGATTTCTCAGTAGCCTTACCAACTCCTCCCATATCTACATACATATCACAAAATGCTGTTGTGCCAGATTGAATCATCTCTACCATACTAAGGAGAGTTCCCCAATATATGTCTTCTCCTGTCATCTTGGCTTCAATTGGCCAAATCTTTTTTTGTAACCAATCAAATAAAGGCAAATCATCTGCGTAATTTCTTAGTAAAGACATTCCCAAATGTGTATGGGCATTTATTAAGCCAGGCATTGCCAATTTATTCTTGCCATCTATTACTCTGTCTACTTCAATGTCTTCTCTAACTTCACCTATATATTCTATTTTATTTTTTTTAATATATATATTTGTGTCCTTTAAAACATCTTCTTTCCCATTCATAGATACAAGATCTACATTTTTGATTAATATACTCATGTTAACTGTTCCTCCTTTATTTATTCTATACTAGTAAGATTTTGCTCTTTAATAAAATGCTTCCATTGCCAATTAATTCAAGTCTTTTTTTATTCATTAACCTTATTATTACATTGTTATGCTTGGTATGCTATCATTTCTATTTTTAATACTCTACCCCATTAATTAGCCAAAACTATATGAACTGATTCAGCCACTGACTCCTCCTATATACCTGACCAAGGGTTAAAATATCTTGTTAGAGAATCACATTATTAATACTAAAGTCTATCTCTCCTAACAATACTATAACATTTCAAACCAACCCATTCCAGCTAAATATAAAAAAATCTGTTATATAAATCCTTATTGATTTAATTTGATATGTTTCATATTAATATATCGTTTAATATTTATATGAAGATGATATAAATAGCTAAAATGATGTGAACTAGATTAAAGTAATGTATCATTTAAGAATATTATATTTGGACATAAAAAATCCCGTTTTACCGGGATTTTTAATTAACTCTAGAAGAAGAATCCGTCTCCACTAAATATTATTACTAATAATAGGAAGAAGAATAATAATGATGAATCATTATCGCAATCTCCTATCCCACCGAAGCTACCACAATTAGTGAAAAGTAATACTAATATTAAGAAGAAGAATAATAATGAATCATCTAAGTCATCTGCTCCACCAAATATTCCTCGTCTTCTTCTACAATCATTATTTAAACTTAAATCTTCAGACATAGTAATCCTCCTTTTTATTTATTGCTCAATACATATTATGATATTAGTTTAGTTGTTGTTACTGTGTTTGTATAATTAACAAATTGTTGGAGAAACTGTAATAAACAAAATATTAGGAGGTAATTATGGATTCTATTGCTTTAACACTTGTAATTATAGGTGCTTTGAACTGGTTATTAGTTGGTTTGTTTCAATTTGATTTAGTAGCTAGCATATTTGGTGGAATGGATTCTATAGTGAGTAGAATTATATACACTTTAGTAGGTTTAGCTGGAGTTTACAGCATTAAGTTCTATACAAGGGATAAAGACAATCATAAAACTAGGGTGGATTAAATCCACCCTAGTTTTGAGTTTACTCACAGCAAAAATATTATAGCTATTTTATTACTTTTCTCCTGCTATTGATAAGGATTTAACTGTAATACTTGGTGAACCGAAGTATCCAGTACCTGGTAGAACAAATTTTAAGTCATCCCCTATATCTTCTATATTCTTTAATAATTCAAAAAAATTGCCAGCTATTGTAATCTGATTAATAGGTCGAGAGATGTTACCATTTACTATTTCATAGCCATCAGCTGATAAAGAAAAATCTCCAGATACTGTATTAAGTCCTGAATGTAAACCAGCTAGATTTGTGATATATATTCCATGTTCAATTCTCTTAATCATATTGTCAAAAGAAATATTTCCCCTTTTTATATAGAAATTGCTTGGTGATATAGTCAATGATGATTTATAGGATGATCTTGATGCATTGCCAGTAGATTCTATTCCTTCCATTTTAGCAGTTTTCCAAGAATGTAATAGAGTCTTAAGTACCCCTTTATCTATGACTCTTTTATACTTAGTACTAGTTCCTTCGTCATCAAAGGCAATAGATGAAAAACCTTCTTTGTAAAAAGGATCATCTACTAAGGTTAAAATACTTGATGCTATATTCTCTCCTACTTTGTTATTCAATAAAGAAAGACCTTTTTGTGCTTGATCTGCAGAAAAGATCGACACAAATGCCTCAAGTAAATTTGCAAATACCGTATTCTTTAAAACAGTTGTATAACTTCCAGATTTTATCGAACTAGCTCCAATCATTAAAATGGCTTTATTTACCGCGTCTTTTGCTATCTCTTTATAATTTATCATATTTGGATTCTTAAAAACTTTATAACTAGTACCCGTCTTTGTATCTTCTTCATCCTTTACTATTACTGAAATATATAAAAACCCAAAATTATCTTTATCTCTAAGTTTTATTCCCTTAGTATTATTTAATAGCCTCTCCTGCTCTATTTCTTTGTAGCTACATGATTGAACTATTGAGACTCTTTTATCTAATGAATATGCATAATTCTCAAGTTGTTTGCAAATCTCTATCTTTTCTACTATTGGTATCTCATTAAAGGTTCCGTTAAATTTATTTATATTCTTGTATCTTGGCGAACCTGTAAATATTTCATCATTATCTATGGTTTCTATATATTTACTATTCTCATAAACTTCCTCTATTAATGAATCTATTATGCTTTCGTCTAATTTTTCACTATATGCATAACCCATTTTATTGGTTTTTATTCCTCTAATAGATAGTCCACCTGATTCTGAAAGAAAATATTTATCTAATTCTCCTTTAAAAATTCCAATCTCTAGGGACTTATTGTTAAGCAAGTAGACTTCTAAATCATCCAACTTTTTCTTTCCCCTACTTAATATCTTATCTACTATAGGCATGTATTCCATTAGATATCACCCCATCTCTTCCACCAACTGTCAATGCTTTTACCCTTATCGTAGGTTGTCCAACATTTACAGGTACTGACCCACTACTTGAACCACACATTCCTTGATCTAAATTCAAATTATTTCCCACCATATCTATTAATTCTAATACTTTAGCTCCATTTCCAACTATTGTAGCACCTCTGACTGGTTTTAATATTTTGCCATTTTCAACTATATATCCTTCTAAAACAGCAAAGTTAAAGTCTCCTGTTGCAGGATTTACACTCCCACCGCCTAGTTTTTTCGCATAAAGACCATTCTCTGTATTAGATATGATTTCTTCTAGTTTTGAATCACCAGAATCTATAAATGTATTATTCATACGTGATGTTGGTGCATATTTATATGATTGTCTACGTGCAGAACCTGTAGATATTCTTCCCATTCGTCTCCCATTTAATTTGTCTATTAAATATGACTTTAGTACACCATTTTCTATTAAAACATTTTTCTGCGTTCTAGTCCCTTCATCATCTATATTTGTAGTCCCCCAAGCATTTTGAATTGTTCCATCATCTATAGCAGTGACCAATGGAGATGCTATAAGCTGACCAAGTTTATCAGTAAATAACGAAGTACCCTTTGATACAAAAGATGCCTCCAGTCCATGACCACAAGCTTCATGAAATAATACACCACCAAATCCATTATCTATTATAACTGGCATTGTTCCACTGGGGCAATTCTCAGCAAATGCATTATTCTTTGCAATTCTTGAGGCTTCTCTTCCTATCTCTTCAACATTTACTGTATTATAAAATTCAAACCCCATAGATGCACCTGGAGCATAATAGCCTCTTTGCATTTGGCCATCTTTAGAAGCTACTGAGTTAACTGATAGTCTTGTTCTAGTCCTGTTGTCAGTAACTAATAATCCTTCAGTGTTTGCTATTAAAATATTTTGTTCTTCCTCGTAATAAGTAGCTGTTACTTGAGATATTATTGAATCATAGTTATTAGCTGCTTGGTAAACTCTTTTTAATAATTCAACCTTTTGAAATTTAGGAGTCGAACTAAGAATTTTTTCAATTGGATTATTGTTATTTATATGAGCTTTAATAAAGTACAGTTTTATATCTGTTTTTTTAGAATTCAAAGCTGCTGCTGCTTTTTTGGCTACTTTGATTAGATTCTCTTGTGATGAGTCATTAGTGTAAGCATATATGCAATTGAATTTATCTAAAATTCTAATACCTACGCCAAAGTCTCTACCAGAATTATTGTTTTCAATTAAACCCCCAATTAACTTTATATTTCCATTCTTCTTGTCTTCAACAAATATTTCAGCAAAATCTCCACCATTTGATAAGGCTGCATTAAGGACATTTTCTATTGTAGTCTTATTTAGCAAATGTATCCCTCCTCATTTCTTATTGATAGTATATCAAATGATTGTAAAAAACCAAATGAAAACACAGTAGGTTCATCCTACTGTGCACTCATTAACGATGCTTGTGACCTTGGTCATTATTGAATAAAAAGAAAAGTATGATTATTAAGATGATTAAATCATCGTCAAAACCAAATCCTCCACCACCAAAACCACCGCCACCAAATATTCCATTATCTCCTGATAACAACAAGAGTGCTAAGATTATTAGTATTATCCCACTGCTATCTTTCCCAAAAAGACCTTCTATCATAAAAAAACCCCCTTCATCGAATTGCTACATATTATTCAATATAAGGGGTATGTGTTACTTTTTCTCCAGTTCATTTCGTAATTCTGCTATAGACTTCAAAGATACATTGTTTCTATCTATTTGGAGTATTTCTATTATTTTATTTAAGTCATCTTTGCTTTCTACTTCTATTTCCATATATGGATAAGGATATGTGTTGATATCCCAAATATCTAAATCTATTCTTGCACCTTCAAACATATATGATGTTCTTTTTTTATGACCAATTTCAATTTTATCAAATCCTAAATCAATTAATATATTAAGCATGACATCCTTACTCTCAATTCCAGTGTTCAATTCAATGTTTTCTCGGATTTCATTATTTACTATATTTTTTTTAAGAGTCAAAGTTGTATTCTCAGTGTTATTTAAAAGATCTTTTGTCTCTCTTATTCTTAAATAACCATCTAAAAAAGATTTAATAGGCTTTGTATTTGAGTCTATTAACGTGTTGACTTGTTCTTCCCTTGCTATGAGTTTAGCACCAAGTTTAGTTATTCTTTTTTCCATAGATTCAATATCTATGTTCAAAATTTTGACTTCTAATTCCTTTACCATATAATCACCTATTTCGATTTACTATAAGCCTCTTCATCAACTATTATTGTAACATCTGGATGAAGTAATAACAAAGATGCAGGAATTTGAGTTGATATTCCCTCACATTTTAAGATATCTCTTATAGCATCAGCCTTTCTATTCCCATTTGCTAAAAGGACTATGCTCTTTGCTTTTAATATACTGCCTATTCCCATTGAAATAGCGGTTTTAGGAACTTCATTGACCGAATCAAAGAATCTTGAATTGACATTTATAGTGTCTTCTGTTAAATCAACAATGCTAGTATTTACTGGTAGTGATGAATCTGGTTCTATAAAAGCGATATGTCCATTTTCTCCTATTCCAAGAATTTGGATATCAATTCCACCAGCTTCCTCAATTTTCTTATCATAATTCTTGCAAAAATCTTCCATGTTATCGGTTTTACCATTTGGTACAAATGTTTTTTCTCTTTTTATATTAATATGATTAAACAAATTTTCATTCATAAAATATCTATAACTATATGGGCTGTTTCCATCTAATCCAACATACTCATCAAGGTTAAATGAAGTTACATTTGAGAAATCTAAAAAGCCATCCTTGTACATTCTTATTAGTTCTTTATATGCGCCTATTGGCGTACTACCCGTAGCCAATCCAAGAACAATGTTTGGGTTGGCTAATATCTTATCTGATATGATTTTAGCTGCCATTTTACTTATGTCATCATAATTTTTTTCTACAATTAACTTCATATATTCACTCCTCATATATTTTTTTTGGCATAAAATCTATATAATCACTGGAAACACAGTGAAAGTTAATTTTATCTATATTCCCTTCAACTGCATATTTATGACCTTCTGAATGCAGATGTCCATATATACATGTTTCAACATTATACTCTTTCATTAAGTCAACAAACTCATTAGGACTTAGGTCAATATTAAATGGGGGGTAATGAATTAGTGCGATTTTTCTCTTATCATCTTTTAAACTATTTAAAGAAAGTCGAAATCTGTTTAACTCTCTATTAAAAACTTTTTCGTCTTCTAATCTAAAATCCTCATTATCTTTTGCAATCCAACCCCTAGTTCCAGCAATACCAAATTCATTAAATACATAGCTATTGTTTTGTAAAAAGAATATTGATTTAAAGTTTAAGCTGTTTAATTTTAGTAAACTTGACCACCAATAGTCGTGATTGCCTTTTATTATTACTTTCTTTCCTGGAAGTTCATCTATTCTATTTAAGTCATCTATCGCCTCATCTAGTTTCAAAGCCCAAGATATATCTCCAGGCAGTAGAATTAAATCTTCATCTTTAATTAAATCTATCCAATTATTTATAATTTTTTCTTCATGGCCTACCCAATTTTCTCCAAATATATCCATAGGCTTTTCTTTAGAAAAGTCAAAATGTAAATCAGCTATTGCATATATCATTAATTCACCTCATCTTAACGTTTAACATTAACCAATAGAAAACTGTATTTTTAGCCAATTTTAAGTTAATGTATTACTTTAACTTAATTCAATCACATTAAAGTTTGTCTTTAATTTTCTTAATATATCCCCCTCTCGACTGTGACATGAAAACAAAATAATTTGCCTATTTTTTGAAATATCAATTAACAATTCTAAAATGTTTCTTAACCTATTATTATCATATTGTGTAAAACAATCATCTAGAATCAAAGGTATACTATCTGTTGTGATAGAATTTATTATACCAAATCTCAGCGAGAAGTAAAGTTGATCAATAGTTCCAGTGCTTAAATTATTTATACTAATTAACTCATTGCTAGAAGGGTTTAAAATATCTATATCCAGTTTATTACTTATCCTAACACCCGAATATTTATTTTTAGTAATTCTCTTGAGAAGCTTTCCAACTTGATTATTAATTTGTGGTACAAACTGATTTTGTATGTTTTTAGACAATTCTATTATTGTAGATTTAGCAAGTTCTAGTGATTTCCTTTTGTTGTCTAATTTGAATATTTCATCTTGATATCTATTAATATTTTCTTCTACATCTATTAGTTTTGATACTCTAGGATTTAACAACTTTAATCTCTCTTCAATACCTCTTTTGTTAATCCTTAATTCTGTAATATCTAAACTATATCTTTCTATCCTTTCTTGAATAGATTGTTTTTGTTCAACATTAACTGCTTCAAAACCTGTATTTTTAATTATTCCAGCTTCAAGATCAGCTAAGGAATTATTTTCTAATATCTTTATTAATAATTCTTTCATACGGTAATATTCTTTTAAAACATCATCATAAGACTTTTTATTCTCTAAATTTGATTCAAATTCTTCAAGACTACTTGCATCATTTGATCTTAGAATTGCACTAAGTTCTTCATTTAGTTTTTCTTTGCTTAATATTAGTTTATCTATTCTATCTCTTAATGTATTTACTCTAATCTTGTTTTCATTGAATATTCTTTCTTTCTCTTCTTTTATAAAGTTGTATTGATGAATGCCTTGGTTCATTCTAAAAGATAAAATAATTATTGGTATTAATAATAATTGAATTATTGCAATAAAACTCAAGACATTTTTACTTATGGATAAAAACATTAAAACTATATATAAGCCAACCAATATACTTATTGTAGTTTTATAGCTATTTTGTTTATCTTTCATTGTTTTAACAGAAGAAGTTAAAAACATACTACTATTTATAGTGTTTTCAATATCTTTAATTTGAACTCTTAGATCTTCTATTCTACTAGTAATAATGTTTATTTCATTTGATTTTATTTGAGCAAACTTATAATTATCATATGATAATCCTTTATATTTTTCTAATTTCCCTATTATCTTTTGTAGCTCCCCAATACTACTATTAATTTTTAATGCTTCATTATATTTTTCTTTTTTCTCGTAATTCAAAAC
>JAQVYQ010000014.1:24845-34251 GCA_028708575.1 Tissierellia bacterium | reverse complement strand
TACTTATATACATTTGTCACGAATTAAGTAATGGCTATCTATCAAAGAAAAACGATTTAATTACTGCAAAGTATTCTCTTATATACTGTGGTACCACTATGGTAGGTGGTACTTCTGCAGCTAGTCCATAAGCCTTACTCCCAAGTCTATTAGCCAACAGCTTGGACCTAAAAACATGGAATTTATTTGTCACCATTAAGACTCTAGGTTCTTCTAAATTATCATTCTCTTTAATTATATTTAGGCTATTTCTTATATTTTCAAATGTACTTGTAGATTTATCCTCAAGTATTATTCTATTTTTATCTATTCCATTATTTATTAAATATCTTTCCATTGCTTCCGCTTCTGATATGTATTCATCTGGACCTTGTCCACCAGATACTATTACCTTTAAGTCAGTATCGTCATGTAAATATTCCTCTGCTACTTTTAGTCTTTCATATAAGGCAGGAGACGGAACATCTCCATATAATCTTGCCCCTAAGATAATCATATAATCAACATCATTTGCATCTTTAACATTTCCATTTACAATGATTAAACCTTCTATTAATATGAAAGAAACCAAAAATAATATAATTAATGACTTAATAATTAATTGAAGGTTTTTCTTGATTTTCATCTTCTGTACCTCACGATTTACATAATTTGAGTGTTGCATCATTCTAATATATTTTACTTTTGTGATTTCTTCTTGAAAACTTTATATATAACTCCTACTACTATTAGTAGTATTAGTACTATCATAATAATAGTCAATATGGGACTTCCACTTATAAAGATACTTGTTGGTCCATCTGCTCCACCAATTATAGCAATTGAATTTGAACTATTTGTACTCAACTATTATTCCTCCTTTGCCCTAATAAACTTTCTTCTATAACTTAACCTCCAATAAAAAACTCAAAACCTTTATCTACCTTATTAAATACCCATTTCTTTCAAGGATTTTAATTGATTCATCAAAGTTTTCCTTTTTAGTTAAAATATAGTCAGTATTGTATGTTGACACTACGAATATTCCGATTTTATTGTCTGCTAATAATGTGGATATTTTTGATAAAATGCCTATAAGAGAAAAATCTAGCACTCCTTGTATTCTAAAAGCTTTCCAGCCATTATCACATTCAATTGCATTTTGGGGAACCAAATTTGTGTTGCATACTAATGATAGCTCTTCATCTGTCTTGCCCACAAAACAAAATCTATCTGAGTAATTTATTTGTGATAAATCTTCCACTTTACATATTGAAAAATCTTGATTTATTATTTTTAATTCCATTTAATAATCCCCCCTCCATATTCTCAATACAATTCTATCATACAAAATAGAAGTCTTATCTATTTTTATCAATTGTAATAATATTGTAAATAATTATATAATTAGATTAGGTGTAAATTAGAAATCTTTAAGAAAAGTGTAACCTTTGCTATTCATTAAAAAAAAGGAATATCATAAGACTACTAATAATTAGTCTTATAATACTCCTTTATTTATACATAATATAGGTTCGGTTCTATAATGGTTAGATAATTTCCTATTTAAAGGATTCTGCAGTCTTTATTAATTCATCTCTTGGAATTCCTCTACCATTGAGCATATATATCACACCATTATCCTCCCAGTCTAGGTTATTATCATAAAGGATAGCATCTGCACCGTTTATCTTTAACTGTTCAACTTTCTGCCCACCAGTTTCATATGCAGTTTCTTCATCAGCAAATCTTTGCTGCATATAGATATATTCCCCTGTTTCATCATTAGTAAAATAGATTGAAATATATTTAGTGTTTTCTACAACTTCATTGCCATCTCTAAAGAATTCCGCTCTGTCAAATTCATATCCTTCTGGTAAATAACTTGGAAGTATAACCTCAAAACAGGTGTAATCATTTAATTTATTAACATCTTTTACTAGCAAATTGTTATTTTCTTTTTCAACTTCAGCTTCTGTTACTATCTTCATGGTTTCAGTTTCAATAAAAGCAATTTTTTCTCCATCAGCGGTATATATTGCTGGCGGATTACCTACTGTAAATTCTTCTATTAAATTTCCTTCTTTGTCAAAAATTTTTCCCTTCAATTCTTCTGGAACTTGGATAATCTCTCCTTCATCATATATAGGATCTTCATAAACGGTTACATGACCAATGGATATAAAATTCGCTATTTTATCTGCCAATTCCTGTGCAAAAGATGTTCTCATGGTAGTTACCCCCAATATACATACTAATGCTAAGGAAGCTGCTCTAATAATCATTTTCTTTGACTTTTTCATATTATCCGCTCCTTTATACTTTTTGATATTTTCTAATGAAGTATTAATTATCTTTTCTTTGTTGCTATTCTTGCTAAAGTTATTATTAGATAAAGTTTTTCCTAATTCTAAAAGTTCCTTGTAATCCTCATTTTCAATATTTAGGTTTTCTTTCCCATTAATATAGTTATCCATATCATCAGAAAATCTATCTTCATAGTCTTTATGATTCATATTTGCTCCTCCTTTTCTAATTCCTTTTTTAACTTTTTCATAGTTCGATAGAGAATTACTCCTACATTGCTTTCAGTAAGATTTAATATTTCTGCAATTTCTATATTTTTTATATTTGCACCAAATTTAAGGGCTATTATATTTCGTTCTCTCATATTTAAAGTTTTCAAAGCTCTTAAGAGTTCTCCATTAGTTTCCTTTATCTCAATTATGTCCTCTGGTGACTTTTTACCTGATACTAATTCTTTTATTGAATCAATTGAAAAAACCTTATCTTTTTTTAATTCTCTAAAATAATCATTGACAACATTTTTTGCTATTCCAAATAACCACACTTCAAAGGGTGCCTTTTCTTTATTATAGGTATCTATTCTAGTCATAACTCTTTCAAAGATTTGGCTAGTTAAATCTTCAGCCCAATGATGAGAATTGATCCTATAATATATATAGTTGTAAATCCTTTTATAGTAGGTTTCAAAGATATAAATAAAATCCGCTTCATTATATTTAACCTTATCAGCTTCTTTTTTATCCATGATATTTGCTATTTGTTGCAATTTTCTATCCCCCCTTACCTTTACTTAGCTAAGTAATTTATAAATATTTTTACTTTCTTTCTCATATGTTAATACGATTAATTTTCAATTCCATTACACATTATTTTATGATTTATCAATTATTCCTTCTCTTATCTCTATTGTATTACCAAATACATTCCATAACTAGCAATACTACAATAAAAGGAGCATCACAAAGCTACTAATAAGTAGTCTGCAACGCTCCTTTATTTATAAATAATTTTAAATAACTCAATAATAAATATTTTATAAAATTCTATTCTGGATAATTATTTCTCAATAATTTATTATATCTTTCTTCATAAATATACCAACCAAAATACAAACCTATTAATGTTCCAATAAGCCCAGTGATAAACATATCAAAAGAAGAAAATAAATTAGAAAATCCATTTCCTTTGATTATATTAATAATTATATTCAATACACAATATGTTGCTGAAAATATTAGGACATTAGATACTATATATTTAGCTTTTCCCTTCTGTCTTTTCTTCTCCCAATTTTTAACAAACTTCTCATTATGCTTCATACTAATCTCCTGAAAGTAATATTGTTTTTGAACACAATCTACACTAAATCCTTAAGTCGTCCTGTAATTTTATAATCAGTATTTTTTAATTGTTCAATATTTTTCTTACCTAATAAAAGCATTAATATTTTCACCTTGTGAATTATGTTATCAAGATAATCTTTTGCATTAAGGTATCCACCATGAATTACATAGGAGAGTAATTCCCCACTTATGCCTGTAATTTCTGCACCTAATGCAATAGATCTTACTATGTCCATGCTATTTCTTATGCCACCACTAGATATAAGCTTTAAATCTTTAGGAAGTTTCCTGCAGTTTATTAATGATGCTGCTGTGGGAATACCCCATGAATAGAGTTCTGTAAAATCAAAGGCTTGATTTCTTAAATTTTCTATTTCAACAAAATTTGTGCCTCCAAAACCTGATATATCAATATATCTAACCCCTATATTATAAAGCCTTTTTGCTACATCCTCTGATATGCCAAAACCTATCTCTTTTACGATTACTGGTTTATCAACAGCTTTAACTATTGCTTCTATATTATTAATTATGCCTCTAAATTCACGGTCTCCTTCTTCCATTACTAATTCCTGTGCTGGATTAAGATGAATTTGTATAGCATCTGCATCTATCATATCAATGGCTTGTTTAGCTTGCTCAACTGATGCTTGCCCACTTAAATTGCTTATTACAACGCCTTCATCTCCTATTATCTCTCTTACTATTTTAAATGAATCTATTGCATCTTCATCATCTTTAATAGCAATGGTCTGGGACCCTACGGCCATAGGAATTTTGAAATCTCTTGCTAATGTAGATAAATCTCTATTGATTTCCATTGTTAATGAAGATCCACCAGTCATGGCATTTATTAATAATGGGAAATTTATTTTTTTACCTTCAAATTCTAGTGTAGTATCAATTTCATCAAGATTTAAATCTGGTAAAGCATTATGCTCTAGGAATACATCTCCTAGAAGTGTATCTCCTTGAAAAGTAGTCTTTAAATAATTTTCAATGTGCTCTCTTTTCCTAATGCTTCTCATTTTCACACCTCTTCTAATGTTTTATATATATAAAACAAGATTCAATTTAATCTAAAATAAATTCATCAAACATTTGCTCTACTAGTAAATTTGTCGCTTCTCTTTCATAAATATAATAACTAACAGGTCCAATATATTGTCCTTCACCAGGAACTGTTTCAGTATTTATATGTTCTACATCTATTTTGCCAGCAGAAGCTGCTGCTTTTAACATCTTGGTGATTGGTATATTAGTTTCTACATTTTCATAGTAAGTTTCAATTAAGGCAGGAATTTTTAATATATTCTTAGGCTTTAAAGTCTGTTTTACTAACTCTTTGACAAAATACTGCTGAGTCTGAATTCTACCCACATCGCCGTCATCATATCCTACTGTATAGCTATTATTATTTCTAAATCTTAAGAAATCATGTGATTGTTTACCATTTAATGTCTGCAGACCTGGTTCTAAATAAATATTTAGTGGAGGATCAGCTGTAGGATCTTTGTAACTCATTAAAAACGGCACTTCAATCTCTACTCCACCTATTGCCTCTACAAGATCTTGTACTATTTGGTAATCCACTTTTACATAATATTCTAAATCTATAGCTAGAAAATCGCTGATAGTTTCAATACTCATTTCTGGCCCGCCATATGCATGTGCTGCATTGACTTTATCAAGCTTACCATTGACTGATAATCTTGTATCCCTTGGAATTGATAATATATTGACTTGGCCAGTTTCTAAGTCTACACTAGTAAGCATTATTGTATCAGTACGAGTGCCCTTAGATTTTTTAACACTTTGAGCATCTACACCCATCAACAAAAACAATATTTTATTACCTTTTATATTTACATCTTCAACATCATCTACATCACCAACATCGCCTGTGGCAACCGCTTGATCATTAAAAAACAAGGAGTTCAATACAGTAGAATACAATATTGTAAACCCTATAAAGGATGCTATAAATGCAATTAGAAATTTCTTTTTCATCATACACCTCTTAGTACTTAAATTAATTTTTATGCTACATTACATATTACTATAAAACTAAGGGAAATACAATTATAAATGCTTTAAATTAATTTACAATTTAGATACAAAGTAAAGAAGAGGCTGTTAAGCCTCTTCTCTTAATCTCTTTTCACCTGTAAGTGCTCTAATAGGCGCCACATCTTGGCTGTGTTCCAATACCCCTACAAACTCTCCATTATCATCTCTAATAGCAAAATATTGTATTAAAACAAATAATTCTCCTCTAGTTAACCAAAACATTTCGCTATCCTTCTTACCTGATTTAAAATCATTTACAATGTTTTGGATTATATTTACTGATGCAGGAGGATGACAGTTTTCAACAGTACGACCTATTACTGCTTTTGTTCTTGCAAATATTCTATCCTTACTATTTGAAAAATATTTTACAATATTATCTTTATCTACAAATGTAATATCACCAGGTATATTATTTAAAATTAAATTCAATTCTTTTGTAGATAAAATACCTGTTTCAAATTTTACATATCCTCCTTCTTTTAGTCCTTCTTTTTCTTCCCTTTTCTCAAGATTTACTCTTTTTAATTCCCATGACTTCTCAGGACCAACTAATGCATAACCTATTTCATCTGATTCCATATATATATTTATCCATTCATCTTCAGTCAATGTTTCTAATGCCATAGGAAACAATATGCTTTCTTCTTTAAACAACATTTCTCTAACTTCATAAGTTGCTGTTTCAATTTTTTTAATCACTTCATCTTTATTGCCTAAATAATCTGTTAAACTGCTTTTTGCATCTTTTATCAGCTGCCTAATTTCATCATCCTTTCCCCACATTACTTGAGGGGGAGCTGTAATATTATAATTTTCTAGATATGGGAAAATTAAATTTTCTTTCCTACTATAGTGTTTATCTATATCCCATAACAAGTTTATATTTTCTATTAACTTTATAATGTTTTCTTTTGAATCATTAGCTTTGAAATCTTCTAATGCCTTGTTTATATCCTCGTCCATTAGCTTGCTTAAAGCTTGATTTTCTCTCTTAAAAGTATGAACTGGATGTCCTGGCATTTGATCTGGATGATGAATTTCATCAAGTGTTCCTTTAAAAACTTCAGCATGTACATTACATAAGTGTTGTATTTCCTCAATAGGCAAACCTTCCTTAACTAATGCAACTTCCATTTGAGATATTTCAGTAGGTGATACCCCTTCTATCACATCAGCAAACTTTTCCTTTACTTCATCAACGCTTTTACCAGCATGTAAGTCTCTTATTACCTGCTTTAGTCCTTCTTGCCTCTCTTCTCTATTGTTTATTAATTCGCTCATATTTATCCAACCCTCCAATCATATTATTCTTATGTTACCCTAAATTACCCAACTTAATTGGTGAATTAAAAAATAGATATCCTAAGATATCTATTTTTATGAATAATTTTATTTATATTCAGTTAATACTCTTACTGCTTCAGTTATTAGCTCATCTGCTTTAGACTTTACCCTATCATTATTTATTGACTTGTTAGCTTCTATTGTTTCTAGATATTCAGCTACAGTAAAAGCTGTTATATGACCTTCCTTTTTTGCCGTTTCTTCATAACTTCCTAATACATCATCAAATATTACATTGTCGCTATAGTTTGAAATTGGTGTATTTGGTAGACCCTTCATATATGCAGTTAATTTAGATTTATATAATTCTAGTAATTCTTCTTGTCTAAATCCCTCTACATATGTGTTTAAATGTCTTTCTGTCCTTAGAATTCTATCTGCTAATTCGTCAAAATTAATTACCATTCCACCATCTGCAAATGGAATTTTTTCAGAATCCATTGCTCTAACGCTTAAATAGCTATTCCATTCAGGTGAAAGCTGATCCTCATATGTTTTAAGTTTTGTATAATCAATAATTGGATAAAATTCTCCTTCTAGATTTACAAGCTTGTACATATTTTTATAAACTTTTGATATCTCATCTTTTAAATCATCATTCTTTATATCTTTTATTTTTCCTTCAGGGAAAAATATTTCCTTTCCTGCAATTTCCATTAGCTCATTATCTTTATCTGTAGCAAATATAATATTTGTAAGTTCTTCAATATTTCCATCTAATGATTGCTCTAGTGAATCAATCATTAAATCGCCTTCCAATGTGCTAACCTTTTTTATATTATTATCTACATAAGAAACTATTTCTGTTGGATCTGTATCCCCTTTTGTTAGAGTATTAAACTCATCCATAATGATTTTTATATCGTCTTCATTTACTTCTACAGGCTGCTCAACTACTTCATTTGGTTCTATTACTTCTTCAGGCTTTTCTTTCTTACACCCAGTTAATGCAACTACTAGAACTATCAAAAGTAAAGCTATTAATGTATTCTTTTTCAAAATTCTTACCCCCTTTTTCTGAGATCACTAAAAATACCCTTATCTTTTCAACGATACCTCTTTTTTCTATAGGTACTTGTCTTATCTATACCCTAGATTATCATTTTAAAAAGATCAAATATTTACAATATATTTACAAAACAAAGTAGCCCTCGTAAGGGCTATCATTGCTTTCATACATTTTATTCAGGAATACAGATTCTAACTCCTTCCACAAAGTCCTCTGGTGCTAAATTAGGATTTGCCTTTAGAAGAGTTGAAACTGTAGTATTAAATTTATCAGCTAAATAAACTACTACTGGCTCATCCCCACTTGGAATATCAGAACGAAGTATTATATAGCTTTTAGTTCCTTTTGGGCAAGGACATCCTCTATCTTTATGAGGTAATATACATAGTTCCTGACCTACCATTAACCTATCTATATTAACGTTTGGATTTCCTGCCATTAAATCCATTACTGATATATTAAATCTTAAAAGTATAGAACTTAATGTGTCATTAGCTCTTACTACATAGATTGTTCCACCTATGCAGGGGGGCCCATCATCACACTTTGGGATGCAAATTACCATTCCTACTCTCAAGTTATTTGGATCAACACCTGGATTTGCTGCCATTAGTTTAGCCACAGTTGTATCAAACATAATGGCTATTGAATACAGAGTATCTCCTGGTCTTACAATATAGTTATAACCATCACATGGTGGTGGACTTGTACCTTCTGGTACACATATTACCATACCTACTCTTAGATTGTTTGGATCTAAGCCAGGGTTGATTCTCAATATTGCACTTACTGTTGTATTATATCTATTTGCTATTGAAAACAATGTGTCTCCTGGTCTGACTGTATATTCAAATGAGCCTCTTGGGCATGTCATTGGAGGTGTTTCTGGTACACATATTACCATGCCTACTCTTAGATCGTTTGGATCTAAGCCTGGGTTGATTCTCAATATTGCACTTACAGTTGTATCATATCTATTTGCTATTGAAAATAATGTGTCTCCTGGTCTGACTGTATATTCAAATGAGCCTCTTGGGCATGTCATTGGAGGTGTTTCTGGTACACATATTACCATACCTGCTCTTAGATTGTTTGGGTCTAAACCTGGGTTGATTCTCAATATTGCTTCTACTGTTGTATCATATCTTTGTGCTATAGAAAACAATGTGTCTCCTGGTCTGACTGTATATTCAAATGAGCCTCTTGGGCATGTCATTGGAGGTGTTTCTGGTACACATATTATCATACCTACCCTTAGATTGTTTGGATCTAAGCCTGGGTTGATTCTCAATATTGCTTCTACTGTTGTATCATATCTTTGTGCTATTGAAAACAATGTGTCTCCTGGTCT
>JAQVYQ010000014.1:0-24745 GCA_028708575.1 Tissierellia bacterium | reverse complement strand
AATATTGCTTCTACTGTTGTATCATATCTTTGTGCTATTGAAAACAATGTGTCTCCTGGTCTGACTGTATATTCAAATGAGCCTCTTGGGCATGTCATTGGAGGAGGTGTTGGTTCACCAGGTATACAAATTACCTGACCTATTTGCAAATTATTTGGGTCTATTCCTGGATTGATTCTCATTATTGCTTCTACTGTTGTATTATATCTTTGGGCTAATAACCATAATGTGTCTCCTGATCTTATGGTATATCTAAATGAGCCTGTCGGGCAACTAGTTGGAGGAGGTGTTGTTCCACCAGGTATACAAATTACTTGGCCTATTTGCAGGTTATTTGGGTTTATCCCTGGATTTATCCTCATTATTGCTTCCACTGTTGTATTATATCTTTGTGCTAGTATCCATAATGTGTCTCCTGATCTTATGGTATAAGCAAAGCTACCACTAGGACAAGATTGTTCGATTTTATGATAATCCTTCATATTAACCACCTTTCTTCAATATTCTATGCATTACATATTATGCAAAGATAAAGATAATGGTTAATATTAATAGTTTTTTTCTTTAACTCTCAATGTAAGATAGTTTAATATAACTGTTGTTGATAAATAAAATGCATATGGAATTATTCCAATGCTATCTACTTCAAATGTTGTTGCCGGTATTAAAACTGCAATATTCCAAGGTATCATTGGAGCAATTACAACAGCTGTATTGGAAATATCTGTTGCTAAATCATAATTGCTATAATCTTTTTCTTTATATAAATCTTTCATAATTTCGCTACTCATTACTATTGCTATAGATTGATTACCACCAAAGGATGCAGTTACAATAGAAGTTAATGCTGTTGCTATGAAAATCTTTGATCTAGATGCGAAATTATTAAATAAATTACTTATTTTTTCGAATATCTCTAGACCTTCCAACAAACCTGCCAAGGAACAGGAAATAAAAATCACAATTCCTGCTTTTAAATTTGCAAACAATCCGCCACCTTTCATAAGATTTACAAGTGGATGTGTGGGATCAAGCTTATATCCAGAAATTAAGGTTTTTAAAATATCAATTAATGATGCTTCTTGAATAAAAAAAGCTACAACTACACCTGATGCTACACTAATAGCCATTGACCTTTTTACATCATATTGAAATCCACTTAATATCAACATAAGCAAGGCAGGTATTAATGCTATAATATTAATTTCATAGCTTGCTTGTATTTGTGAGACAATATCATTTCCTACTACAGTTAATGGATTATTAAAGGATAAAAAAAGATATATTATGGATGATACTATTAAAGGAATTACTGCTGTTTCTCTAAGTCTTCTTAGCATTGGGTAAAGCTCAGTTTTGCTTTGATTTGCTACTAGACTAGCACAAGATGACATTGGAGAAGTTCTATCTCCAAAATAGCAACCTGAAAGAATAGCACCTGCAGTAATATTCAAATTAATATCTCCACCTCTAGCCATTATCATTAATACTACTCCTATAGTACTAGCTGTTCCTAGGGAAGTACCTAGCATATATGAAACTAAGGAACTTGCAAGAAATGCAAATAATACAAAAAACTTAGGATTCATTATTTTCATACTATAATAAACCATGGAGGGTATAGTTCCAGCTATCATCCAAGATGCAGTAACAAGTCCTATTAATACAAATATCTTAAGAACCACAAAGGATCTTTTACTACCTTCCCAAGATAAGGTCTTTATTTCATTAAAACTCTTTCCTTTTACTCGTGAAACAAAAGCAAAGATTAAATAACTTGCCAAAAGCCCAAAGGCTATATGTATACCATTTAGTACTACAAATATAAGAATACTAAAGGATATTATAAAACTCATTAGTATAATCATCGCAATCCCCCATTCCGTTTTAGTTTTTTGTCATCTGAGTAATCATCTTATTTAATAGTAACATAAATTTTACATTAAAAAAAGAAGCTTAAATTGACATAATTAATCAATTAAAGCTTCCTATATTATTTATATTATTATAATCTAATTCTTAATTCTGTTTATAGTGCCACCTAGTTTTATAGAGTCTAAATCATATTGGACTAGTGGTGAGTTAACTGGTATTTTTATTCCCTTAGTTTCATTTTTTATTATATACTCTTGGCCTTCTTTAAGATTTTCTGTGTCTAATGTCAGAACATCACTTTGTGAAATCTTTTCATAATCATCATCGTTTACAAATAGTAAAGGTAAGATTCCCCAATTTACTAGATTTGCCAAATGTAGTCTTGCATACCCCTTAGCTACAATAGCTTTTACTCCCAAATATCTAGGTAGTATTGCTGCTTGTTCTCTACTGGAACCTTGTCCATAATTGGTACCAGCTACTAAGAATCCGCCGCCTACATCTTTGGATCTTTCTGGGAAAGACTCATCTACTACCATAAATGCATACTTGGACATCTCAGGTATATTAGATCTAATTGGGAGGAAATTTGCTCCAGCTGGACAGATATGATCTGTTGAAACATCATCACCTAGCTTTAACAAAACCTCTCCATTGGTAATATCCGCCATTGGCTTCATTTCTGGTATAGGTTTTATATTAGGGCCTCTTCTTATTTCAACTTCTTCTGGATTTTCAGATGGCATAATAAATAAATCCCTATCATCTACAAATTTTTCTGGCATTTCATATTCAAATGGTGCAATACCTAAATCTCTTGGGTCAGTTATGACTCCAGTGATTGCAGATGCAGCTGCTGTTTCAGGTGAGCATAAATATATTTTTGCTGTTTTTGTTCCACTTCTCCCTAAGAAATTTCTAGGTGTAGTTCTTAAGGAAACACCATCAGATTTTGGTGCAAATCCGCTTCCATTACAGCCACCGCAAATTGCTTCAAACATTCTAACACCGGAAGCTACAAGTTTTTCATATGCTCCTCTATTTATACTTTCTCTAATTACAGTTCTAGTGGATGGAAAAAGTCCACAATCAACATCCTTGTGTATTTCTTTTCCATCTAGTATATGTGCCACAGAAAGCACATCATTTAAAGCCGTATTTGTACAGCTTCCAATCATAACTTGATCAACTTTTAATCCCGCTACTTCTCTTACTGTCACTACATTACCTGGTAGATGGGGTAAAGCTATTAATGGTTCTAGTTGGCTTAAATTGATTTCCATTACCTCATCATATACAGCATCTTCATCAGCACTTAATTCAATATATTGTTCTTCCCTACCGTAAGCTTTAAGCCATTTTCTAGTGTTTTCATCACTAGGAAATACTGATGTTGTAGCTCCTGTTTCCTGACCCATATTGGTTATAGTTGATCTCTCTGCAACATTTAGAGTTTTTACGCCAGGACCAGTATATTCTAGAATTTTTCCAACTCCACCCTTAACTCCTAATCGTCTCAAAACTTCTAAAATTATATTTTTAGCTGATACAAATGGTTGGAGCTCTCCAGTTAATTCTACCTTTACTATTTCAGGCATTGTGAAATAAAATGGTTTTCCAGCCAAAGCCATTGCATTATCAAAGCCACCAACGCCAATAGAAAGCATACCAATTCCACCAGCTGCTACAGTATGGGAATCTCCCCCAATTAATGAATGTCCAGGCCTTGCCCAATGTTCTAAATGCAATTGGTGACAAATACCGCTACCTGGACGAGCAGTTATGATGCCAAGCTTAGACGTAGTATCTAATATATATCTGTGATCATCATCATTTTTATAGTCAGCTTGAATCATATTGTGATCAATATACTGGACTGCTAAGTCTATCTTCACTTTTTCTAATCCAGCAGATTCTAAAGCTAAGTATGTCATAATTACGTTTAAGTCATGAGATAAGGATTGATTTGGTTTAATACCAATTCTACTATTTCTTGTTAAATCACCTTCCACCAGTGAAGCTTGTATTAATTTTTCGCTTAAAGTTAATCCCATTATTTTCCCTCCTAGTAAAATAGTTTGCTCTAAAAAATCACTTTTATATCCTTTTGAATCACTTAATCTTAAAATAATCCTTACTTACTTCTTCAATTCTTGCAATTAATTCTTCATAAGTATGGTTTTTTTCTCTCATACAAATTCTAGCATCTTTATTGCAGAGCAAGCATGTTCTAGTTTCTAATCCTAGATCAGTTCTGCTCATTTGATTATGGTCCTTATCAAATACATCTATATCGAATATTCTTCCTAGAGGATGATCTTTTTCTAAAGATACCATTATGCTTTTTAGGAGTTCAGCTTCAGTATCTACTGAAACATATCCTTCTGCACCTGTTGGTTTATTTATATATTCTTTATACATAATTTCTAATTTACTGATTGTGATTAATCTCTGTATTAAATCAAATCCTTCATTATGAATCTTTCTATATAGCTGATTATCCTTTATACTACCTGGAGTATTTAATGTAAATGATATTAAGCTATGTGGATATTTATATAATATATCTATTTGCTTTTGAGCTCTTTCTTCACGGGATTGTAATATTTGATTTAGTATTTGAAAATTTATATTTTCTTTACTCATTTAATCCTCCATAAAATTTCATAATTCAAATCATAACATAAAAACATCCTAAAATAATGTAATTCACCCTAAAGGTATTGTTAGAAATGTTTATTTATCATATACTTATATATAAAGAATCAAACAAAAAGGGGTTATTATATGCTTATATTATTATCCTGGTCTATGATTATCGTATTCATGATATTAATCATGAAGAAAAAGTTAACACCATTTTCAGCACTAGTATTAGTTCCTTTAGTATTCACCACTATAGGAGCCTTCTTAGGATTATATGCTAAGCAAGTTACTCAATTAAAGCAAATATCTAATCCAAGGATTATTGACCAAATTTTAGTAATCGGTGATTGGGTACTGGAAGGAATTAAGAGCACTTCTACAACAGCAGTGATGCTGTTATTCGCTATTTTGTATTTTTCCATAATGTTAAATGCTGGATTATTTGACCCTCTTACTAAAATAATGATTCAATTTGCTAAAGGTGATCCTGCCAAGGTTGTATTTGCAACAGCTATAGTTGCAGCAATTGTATCTCTAAATGGAAATGGAACAACAACTACACTTATAGTTTGTACAGCCTTCATACCTATTTACAAAAAACTTGGAATTAAAATGATGAATCTTGGTGTTATAACTATTCTCATGTTCACAATAATGAATTTGGTCCCATGGGCAGGCCCTACAGCACGTGTAATATCTGTTTTGGGTATAAATGAACAGGAAATACTTATAGCATTAATTCCTGGAATGGTAGTATCAGTAATTTATATGCTTGGAGTTTCTATTCATTTAGGATTAAAAGAAAGAAAAAGAATAGGAATTCAAACATTAACTAACTTAGATATGGATGAATTAGTAACTACTACAAATCCAGATCAACTAGTCTTAAAAAGGCCTGAAAATATTTGGATTAATGCAATAATGACTATAAGTTTATTAGTAATGTTAATGTTTGGCACCTTCCCAACTGTATTTCTATTCATAGCCGGTACTGCCTTAGGCTTAGTAATTAACTATAAATCATTAAATGACCAAAGAAATATAATTCAAAATAATGCAGGAGATGCAGTACAGGTTACTATACTAATATTTGCTGCTGGCATATTTATGGGACTTTTCACAGGTTCAGGTATGGCTAATGCATTGGCATTTAGCTTAACATCTATTATTCCAGCTGGTTTTAGTAGGTTCTGGGGATTAATCGTTGCCTTTATTTCTGTACCTGGAACATTCTTCTTATCTAACGATGCATTTTACTATGGAATTCTTCCAATACTGGTGGAAACTGGTGCTCAATATGGATTTACAACCATGGAGATTGGTACAGCATCATTACTAGGGCAAGCTTTTCATCTTATAAGTCCATTAGTTGCTTTTATTTACTTGTTATTAAATCTAACAGGCTTAGATATGGGTGAATGGCAAAAAGAATCTGCAAAATGGACAACAGGGGTATTTATAATATTTATAGCAATGGCAGTAATTACAGGTGCACTACCATTATATAAATAACTTATGCAAAAACAGTTTTAGACTGTTTTTACAACTCCCCATTTTCCAACATATATAACATTATTGTTACTGCTAATAAATCTGCTGAACCTCCAGGACTAATATTTTTGTCAATAAAATATTTATCCATCTCTTCTACATATATTTTCCCAAAAGGCGTTAAAAATCCACCATGTTTTAATGCTGCTTCTGCCTTATCTTTGACAAAATTTAAAGTATCCATATTATGTCTACCTAATATATTACTGTCCTCCGAATATACCATTAGATTTAATAATACATGAACTAATACATCATTTATATGTGTATCTTTAATAAGTAAATCCTCTATAATTGGCATGCCGTGTTGTTGTACAGTCTCAAACCCAGATTCAACCTCTCCACGAATTCCTTTCACACCATATTCCAAATATAGTTTTTCTCCATATGTAAGATTTTCTTTGTTTTTTGATTCTTCTAATTCCTTTGTAATGTCTTTTGCTATTAATTTCACTAAATTACATATATCTATGGAAGTTTGGTTATCATCACCATTTTCACTATGCAAGTAACCAACAGCTGCACATATTATTCCCAATGAAAATATAAGTCCTTTATGAGTATTAACTCCATTTGTGGCTTCAAACATTAACTTTTCAGCTTCTATCCCAATAGGCCTAATCATATCTAATAATAATTTATAATCTTCTTTATCAAATTCTATACCTGCTATTGTACACTTATAGAAATAATCAATCAAAGAAACACTACTATCTATAAAGGTGAAAATATCCATATCCTTATGAGCACCTTTATTAAACCTATCAACTAATCCAGGCTTAGGGCTTGCTGTTACTTCATATAATAAAGACTTAATTGCAATTTTACTTATATAAATGGAAAATTCATTATTGTTCATACACCCACTCATTTCTTTTCATCTTTGCTTAATAAATAAGCTTACCTTTATTTTATTTAACTTATTTTGATACGTCAACAGTTTAAGCGTGTATACTATCCTTCTTTAGCTCCATTTATATTTAAAAAAGCCGTGTACTGAACATATAGCACACAGCTTCTCCATCATACTTTATTATTACTTAGGTTGCCTAATTACATCTATAACTGTTCCATCTCTATATTCAACTACTCCTACTATTTTTTCATTGAATTCTACTGAATCTGGTTTGCCAGTTAATTTTTCAGCCATTTCTTTTAATTCATTTATTGTATATAAAGGTAAATTTGCTTTTTCGAAGTTTTCTATTAAGTCAGTTCTCAATGGATTGACTGCTATTCCATAATCTGTAACTAACACGTCTACTGTTTCTCCTGGTGTTACTACTGTTGTAACTTTATC
The DNA here is from genome assembly GCA_028708575.1 of Tissierellia bacterium. Classification (GTDB taxonomy): domain Bacteria; phylum Bacillota; class Clostridia; order Tissierellales; family Tissierellaceae; genus UBA3583. Next base: position 17,373 of record JAQVYQ010000014.1, on the reverse strand, counting down.
TACAACTATTGGAAGTCTACTTCTGATTAATGGGGCTAGAATTATAGACATTTTAGCTCCTGCTGCTGTATCAGAGTGTCCTCCTGATGCTTGGCTAATTACTCCATCTGAACCTGTAATTACATTTACATTAAAATCAGTATCTACTTCAAGGGCACCAAGCAGTACAATATCTAGTTTGTTTACTACTGGTCCTGCATTATGTGGACTGGCATAAAATCCTGCATCTATTTCAAAATGATTTGGATTCTTTCCTATAGATTCAACAGCTCTTAAGTCAAAGCATTGGGTATCAAATAAGGCTTTAAACATCCCTTCTTCTAGTAGCTCTACTAATTGTGATGTTATTCCTCCCAATCCAAAACTGCCTTTTATACCTTGTTCTATCATTTTTTCTTTTAAAATCGATGTAACTGCTAAAGATGCTCCTGCTGCACCTGTTTGATATGAAAATCCTTCTTTGAAATAGCCTGATGCAACTATTGCCTTTACCGTATTTTCAGCGATTAGAATATCTCTTGGATTAGTTGTACCTTTTATTGCTCCAGATACAATACCCTTAGGATCACCTATTGCTTCTACTTCTACTACATAATCAACTTGAGTTTGATTAATACTTGCTGGTAGACATGGGTATTTTACTAAATTATCTGTAATAAGTACTACTTGATCTGCATATTTTGCATCTACAATGGCATACCCTAGTGAGCCACATGCTGACTCTCCTGTATATCCATTTGCATTACCATATTCATCGCAAGCTGGTACTCCTAAAAATGCTACATCTATTTTCAAGTCTCCGGATTCAACAGCTCTTGCTCTGCCTCCGTGAGGTCTAATAACTACTGGTTTTTTTAGAATTCCTTCAGAAATTGCTGTTCCTAGTGGATCTCTTAATCCACTTGATTGTAATCCTGTGATTACTCCATTTTTTATATGTTCTATTAATGGACTGTGACATGTTGTTAAGGAACTTGGAGCTATTGTTATATCTTTTATTCCCAATTTTGCTATTGTATCCATTACCATATTTACTATATAGTCTCCATTTCTGAAGTGATGGTGAAAGGATATTGTCATGCCATCTTTTAGTCCAGTAGCCTTTACAGCTTCTTCAATAGATGAAATCATTTTACTATTATGTGGCAATGGCCTTTTTAATTTTGATCCTGCTTTATTACCATTAGGTACTATATCAAATGGGCTAGTATATGACTTAACTTCTCCATAACCTTCTATGAACTTAGGTATTTCTCTACCTACTCCATTCTTAGTCAATTAAATCACCATCCTTATAAACTCCTGTTGCTTTAGCTAATTCTATTATTCTACGTGCTCTTACTACGATAGGTTCATCTACCATTTTCCCATCTACTGTTATTACTCCTAAGCCTTGCTTTTCAGCTTCTTTTATTGCATACAATACTTTAACTGCATGCTTTATTTCCTTTTCAGTAGGTTCAAATTCTTTATGAACTAATCCTATTTGTTTTGGATGAATTACTGATTTGCCATCAAAACCCATTTGTTTTATCAATCTTACTTCATCTAGAAAACCTTCTGTATTGTTCACATCTGAATATACAGTGTCAAGAGCATATATTCCTGCTGCTCTTGCTGCTAACAACAAGTGGCTTCTTGCAGCCATTAGCTCTATTCCTCCAGGAGATCTGTTGGTTTTCATACTCTTAACAAAATCTTCAGCCCCTAAGGCTATACCGATTAGTCTATTACTTGCTGTTGCAATTTCATAAGCATTGATTATTCCCAAAGGGCTTTCTACTGCAGCCATCATTTTTGTTGACCCTATTTCAATGCCTGCATCTTCTTCTGCTTCACTAATAAGCCTATCTACTTCTTCTATATCTTCTGCTGTATCAGTCTTTGGAAGTCTTATTACATCTACTCTTGCATTTACCATGGCTTTAATATCTTGTCTACCAAAAGGTGTATCAAGACCATTGATTCTAACAACTGTTTCAGTTTTACCATAGTTTATAGTTTTTAAAGCATTGTAGACAAGAAGTCTTGCTGAATCTTTTTCTTTTAATGCAGTTGCATCCTCAAGATCAAACATTAATGAGTCAGAGCCGTAAAGATGTCCGTCAGTTATCATGGCTGGATTGTTACCTGGTATAAACATCATAGTCCTACGAAGTTTAGGCATCTTTATCACACTCCCATATATAATCTTCTCTATCTGCTGCTCTATAAATTGCTGTTTCAGTTCTTGCTATGATTACATAGTCAATAGCGCCCTTATCTACTGCTTTTACATTTGCACTAGTTATACTATGCTTTTTTAAAGTATCTTCGATAGTCTTTCTAATTTGCCTCCCAAACTGCTTTTCTACGGAGCTTTGTAAATCAATTTCTATAGCTCCTGAATCTGAAGGTCCAATTATTATATTAATATCACTGGATTCCATTGTTCCAGACATGCCTGTTTTAACTAAATCCATTTTGAATCCCTCCTAATATTTTTAGTATTGGAAATAATGTCTAACACCATTTAAAAATATATAAATTAGAATGAGTGTTTCTTTAGCCAGTTCAGTACATATTATTGCAAATTCACTTGCTCCAGGCTATTCTCGAATTCATTCATTATATTCTGATTAAATCTTTCCTTAGCTTTTTTTACATGCATTCTTGCATATCTCTCACTTTGATCTGGATCTCTATTTTCCATAGCTTTAAATATATTTTTAGTCTCTTTATAAGCATCTAAATTTTGTTGAGTGTTAGATAATGATATTTTTCTAAGTCTACTAAGGTTTTCATTTAAAGTAATCAAATTATTTTTTAAAATTCTATTTTCAGTTAAATCAACTATTAATTCTGTCCATTTTTTATGTAACAATATATGTTTATCGTAATTATTATTAATTACAGTTTTATCCATCATTAGTATTATGCCTTTAAGTTTATTCATATCTTTAGTGGATAAGTTTATGCACAATAGCCTTATAGCAAGCCCTTCAAGTACTTCCCTAACGTCATATAATTCGTGAGCATATGCAATAGAAACGTGACTTACAGTTGAACCTTTTTGTGGTTCATATGTTACAAGACCATCTTGTTCAAGTTGTCTTAAGGCTTCCCTTACAGGAGTTCTACTTACATTAAGCATTTTAGCTAAATCTGATTCCACTAACTTAACCCCTGGCTGTAATTTATTATTCAATATACTAGATTTTATTTTTTCATAAACCATTACACTAGCAGGTAATTTACATTTTATATTATGCATTTTTTCACAATCCTTTATTTTCAAATATATAGCTAAGTCTGAAAACTAGTGCAAATATAAATTTTTCTAATTTTAATCTAACTAATAGAACCTTTTTTAATATTCCCTTATTAAAGAATAGATAAGGGAATTTAGTTCAATTATTATTTCATAATCCTAATTAGTAGGCTCTTGTTTTTTGGAAATTAATGGTTTGATAAGCGGCCATACTAATGTCACAATACTAATAGCCACAATTACAGCTGTTATAGGTTTTGTAAATACAGGAATAAAATTACCTTGCTCAATCATAATAGCTCTTCTTAAGTTGGATTCTATTATTGGTCCTAATACTAAACCTAAAATCAAAGCTGCATTGTTAAATCCAAACTTAGAAAAGAAAAATCCAAATATACCTGCAATAACCATTAACAATACGTCTCCTGTACTATTTAGAGTTGCATAACTTCCTACTGTTGCTAGCAACATAATAACAACACCTAAAATACTATATGGAATTGCAAGTATTTTACTAAATACTTTAGCTACAACCAAAGCTACGAAAACCATTATAATATTTGTAACAGCCATAGATACAAACACAGCACTTAAATACTGGGGCTGATTCTGTATTAGTAATGGTCCCATTTGTACACCCTTCAAAACCAATGCTGACATCATTATAGCTGCAGCATTACCGCCAGGTATACCTAAGGATAGCAATGGTACCATTGAACCACCTGTAGCTGCATTGTTAGCTGCTTCTGGAGCAGCAATACCTCTAGGATTTCCTGTACCAAATGTTTCAGGATCTTTGGATAATTTAACTTCAGTTGTATAAGCAAGAAATGATGCTATAGTAGCTCCAGCTCCTGGTAATATACCAACTGCAGTACCTAATACAGATGATCTAAGGATTGTTGTTTTCATTTGCCACATTTCTTTTAATGATACAAGTCTATCATCTTTTGTAGATTCTGCCGCTTCTACAGTTTCTAACTTACTTCTTTTTTTTGTTTCTTTAAGTATTTGAGTTATTGCAAACAAGCCAATCATTATAGGTATCATTTCAATACCTGATAACAAAGTAGAGCTTCCCCATGTAAATCTTGCATTTCCTTGTATTGGATCCATACCAATTGTTGCAAGCCATAAGCCTAATAATCCAGATATTAAGGTTTTTACTAAATTTCCTTCATCTAAAGCAGACAATATAGAAAGGCCCATAAAGGATACTGCAAATAATTCTGATGGTCCAAATTTCAATGCTAAAGTAGAAAGCTGAGGACTGATTAAAAACATTGCTATTGCAGCAAATATACCACCTATTGCTGAACAGAATAATTGAATACTTAAAGCCCTCATTGGCTGACCAGATGCTACCATTGGAAATCCATCAAATGTAGTAGCTGCAGCAGCAGGAGTTCCTGGTATTTTAAACAGGATAGCAGTAATTCCTCCACCTGTAATAGATGCACAATATACTGCAACTAAAAAAGCTATAGCTGTTACAGGATCCATACCATATGTAAATGGCAAACCTAATACTACAGCCATAGATGCACTTACTCCCGGAAGGGCACCAAATATTACTCCTATAATTGTCCCAAAAAATATCAGAATCAAAGTACTTGGGACAAATACAACATTAATTCCTAATTGTAATAATTCCATATTTATACCTCCCTATATCAATGATTCAATAAATAATGCAAAATTCCTAAATATTCCAGTTCCTCTAGGAAGCATTATTCCTAACAAACTGTCAAAAAGAATATAAATAGCTATTACACTGCCTAAGGAGGAGAGAATCAATATCTTTACTCTTCTTTCCCCAAGTAAATAAGAATATGCACCAAAGAATACAAGTGAACTTATTATAAATCCAGTATAATCTAAAGCAAAAGTATATATTAATAATAAAACACTACCTATAAACATTTTATTTTTAACTATTTTCTCTATACTAAAATCGATTTTGAAGGTTTCCCCTTCTTTTTTGTTCTTGTATATATTAATCATATTTGAAACAAACAAAACAATTAGTAATCCTATTATAATTCTTGGATACATACTTGCAGTTAATGTATCTGTTGATGTGCCATCTGGCAAGTCACCAATAATGACAAAACAATATATCGTAAATAACAATAATATGCCATTAAATACTAATTCTGATGCCATATATTTCACTCCTTTTCTAAATATCAGACTTTTTACTATCCTAATACTAAAATAAATTAAATTTATAATTGCAAAAAGTTGTTAATATTAGCCTCCTTAATTTCTAAAAATTAAGGAGGCTAATTAAAGCTGAAAAGATTATTGTCCTCTTAATTCTTTCATAACTTCTACATAATCAAACCATAATTTTTTAAATTCTTCTTGATTAGCCCAACCTTCTCTGTCATTAAGTCCTACTGTTTCTTTCCAATCAGTCCATTCTTGCATGTCATTTACTTTAATTGCTGCTGCTTCAATAGCATCTATAGCAGCTTGTGGAGTTCCTTTTGCTGCAACAATAGCTCTCCAAGGTCCTATAAATGCGTTAATTCCAAGTTCTCCAGTACATTCTACATCTGGCATGTTTGATGCTCTTTCTTCAGATAATACTACAATACCCTTCATATCTCCTGATTCTAAATAAGCATTTCCATCAAATGGGCTTGTTAATACCATGTCAGTATGTCCACCCATGATTGCTGCATTTGCTTCAGCTCCACTTGCATAAGGTATAAATTCAACATCTATGCCAAGCTCCTCAAATAATTGAGTTGCAGAAGCGCCATCAATACCGTTTATAGACATCATACCTAGTGTAGGTTTTTTGTCTGGATTTGCTTTTGCATATTCAACTAACTCTGCAACATTATTATAAGGTACATGAGTGCCTGCCAAAATAACATTAGAGTCTTGAACTAGTCTAACTACTTGCATAGTGTCATTTATAATGTCAAAGCTTGCAGTTCCATCTACTCCTGCTATAATGTGGGATGGAGTATACATTGCATAAGTATAACCGTCTGCAGGTTGATTTACATGGAATTCTGCTCCTCTTACACCACCAGCACCTTCAACATTGTTAATATTGATTGTTATGCCTAATTCTTTTTCCATTAATGGTGCCCATGCTCTAATAGTTGTATCTGTTCCACTACCAGGGCCAAATGGTATAATTATTTCTATTGGTCTTTCAAATTCCCATGCTGCGTCTGTTCCTGAATCTGCTGGTGTATCTGCTGGTGTATCTGCTGGTGTATCATTTCCACCTGAACATCCTATTAATGCTACTGATAAAACTAAAACCATAATAATTAGTAATATTGATTTATTCTTCATTATTTACATCTCCTTCACATATTTTTGGAATTATATTTACTGCATTAGGTAAAACTAAAATCTTATTTGGTACCTTTCTCTTTAATGCCATTTTAATTGCATCTTGTAGAGTTTTTGCCCAACCTAACATCATTCCTTCTAATTCCTCTTTTGATAAGTATTCAGAAACTATTATGACTTGACCTTTTAGCATAGCTCTTGCATACATAAAAGCCTTATTACTGCCTACGTCATATCCTTCTTTTTTAAATCTTTCTACAACTTCTTCTGGATTCTTAGCTTCTGTAAGCCATTCTTTTAATACACCTTCACCAAGTCCATCCTTACATTCAGCTACTAATAGAAAGGTGCAGTCTTTTTTGCCTATTAATTCAGCAACTGACAGAGCTTTTTGAGCTTGATAAAGATTCCTATCTCTTGGATGTCCTCCAGGGCTTGCAATTACAATATCTGCTTTTTCTGAAATCTCTACCTCACTAATCCCTTTGCAAATATCAACTCCCTTCCTGTGAGCTTCAACTAACTCTCCTGCTACAAATGCAATGTTTTGTTTATGTGGATTTTGTACTGCATTGACCATAAACTTAGTGTTAGTTTTTTTTGCTACATCTAAGGCTACCTCATGAAATGGATTCCCATATATAAAGCCCATTGCTGGCTCATAAGGTCTAATTGGTAATGAATGGTGAATCTTTAAAGTTTGAAATCCTGCTAATCCTGGAACTACACTTTTCCTTCCACCACTATATCCTGCTGAGTGATGAGGAGAAATCAAACCTGTTACTATACAAAATGTACATTCAGTAAGTGCTTTGTTAACATATATAGGTATATCATATAAGGATGTTCCTACATGAGATAATTGACTATCATCCTTACAATCGTGGTTTATTATTTCATAGTTGTTGACTATATAATCGCCTAGCATATTAATTAACTCTTCTTTTGTTGAAGCTCTATGGCTTCCTGCTGCAATTATTATCTTAATCTGATTTTTACTTAAATCTTTACTGTGTAACCTTTTTAATATTTCTTTTACGATTAATTTATTAGGTCCAGGTCTAGTATGATCGTTAACTACTATTAAAACCTTATCATCAGTACTGATTAAGTTTTCTAATCTCTGAGAATTTATTGGATTGTCCAATGCATCTTTTAGCATAGACTCTTCGTCATAATATTCATTTGTTTCCTTAACATCAATAACTTCCACATCTATATCATCATTAACAATTGCATTCTGATAATCTTTACCATATGGGACTATTATTTCCTTCATTATAATCACTCCTGTAATAGTTCAATTAGTATTTTCTAAGTTTAATATTCTATCTATTACAATTTCAGGATCTGCATAAGCTACACTTAATAGAGGAGACACCTTATTTTTTATATCCTCTTTTGATACAGGATTAAATGTACTTCCAAGTGCATCTTTAATTTCCGCTTCGTACTCTGTACCATTTAACATCTTGATCTTAGTATTGCATCCCCAATGTTCTGGATATCTATCAGTAAGCTTCTCATTAGGTTTTACCTTTACCTTTTTCAAAAGGGCTTGTACTGTCTCATTAGCTATATTCTCCTCTTTAAAGTGCTCCAAGGTAATTTCACCATAAATTAGAGCTGTAGAAACAGTGTAAGGAGTAGAAAATTTTGCTTCTGTTGGAGTTACTGGGGATTTACTACCTTCAGTTAGACCACATTGCTTATATCCCACTAGATAAGTATCCACAATTATTTCATCTATTTCATCAATATTAATCTGGTATTCATTTCTTAATTTCAAAGCAGAATCTATAGTACAATGAGTGCTTCTACAGCATGGATATGGTTTATTGTCTACATATAGTATTTCATAGACAACTCCTAAATCCTTTGTAACTTTAGATAAATCATACTCATCAGACATGGCCTTAAAAAGGCTTCCATCTTTAGCATCTAAAATACTCCTTGGACCTGTCATTCCTGATTTTGCAAGGATTGCTGCTTCTGTTCCAGATTCAGCAGCTCTTCCGGGATGTAATATCTTAGAGCTAGCACTATCTTCTAAGAATGCCCATAATCCAAATGATTGTGTGCCTGCCATACCTAGTGCATTTACAATTTGATCAGTATCTAATTTTAACAGCTTAGCTGCAGTTGCTGCTGCACCAAATGTCCCAGCAGTAGAGGTAACGTGCCACCCTTTATTCCTATGACTTGATACTCCAAATCCCATGCCAATCCTAGACATTACTTCATATCCGCAAATAACTGCTTCAATAATTTCTTTTCCTGTAGATCCTAGCCATTCTCCTAAACATAATGCTGTGGGTACAACTACAGTACCAATATGGGTTTTAGATTTAGTATGTACATCATCTAATTCTAATCTATGACCCATTAGAGAATTTATGAATATAGCCTGTAGAACAGGAAACTTAGTTTCTTGTCCCCAAATTTTAATTTGATTAACGCCTTCTGAATAGTAGTTTTTATATTCATTAACTACATTTATTATTAACTCATCTTTTGATGAACCTACAGAAGCGGCATAAGAGTCCAATATACAAATCTTAGCAGTCTCAATTACGTTCCCCGGAACATCAACTAATGTAAAATCATTAATATAAACCGCTAATTTCTCTAATTCATTCATGTATTAACCTCCAAACATTGCTTAAACAAAATCTGTAACGTTTGCCAAAAATAAATTGTATACAATCTCTGTAATTATTATATACCAGCAATTTTTTATATACCAATATGTAAAAAGTAATAATACCCATAGGTAAAACCTATGGGTATAGAATATTCTGAATATTTTGTCAAATTAAATTGGTTGGCCTGTTTTATAATACTCATGTACCAGATCAATGAATACTTCTGCAGCTTTTGATAAATACATATTAGGATTAGTAGCAACACATGAATCCCAATATGCATATTTATTTTCATCTATTACATAATAATCTGCCTCACAACCATAATTGAAAATTTTTATATACTGCATTGGCATTAGGGTTACACCAAAACCAGCACTTACTAATCTCCGTGCCGTTTCATGATTTTTAAGAGTTAAAATTGGGGTTGGATTAATACCAGCTATATTTAATATAATATCCGTTACCTGCCTTATTCTCTTATTCTTATCTAAAAATATAAAGTTTTCATCACTAAATAAATTCAAATCTATTCTTGGATATCTAAATTTTGTATCAGATTTTTTATATTTTGATAAAGGGTGATTACATGGAGTTGCTATAATAAATGGATCAGTATACAATTTGTCATAGTTTATTGATTTTTCATCTATTAAAGGATGTTTATGCATTAGTGCAAAATCAATGGTTCCATCAATTATTTGTTTTTCCAAATTAGTACTATTCTCTTCCTTAACATAAACTTCAATATTAGGAAACTTTTCTTTAAACATGGGTAATAAAACAGGTAAAAGAAATGTACCCATAAAATTAGTAATACCAAAAGTAATTCTACCCTTTTTTAAATCATTAACATAAGTCACTTCATTAGTAAAATCATTATAAATATTTAAAATTTCTGTAGCCGCTTTATAATACATCTCACCAGCAAATGTTAATTCCATACCATTAGCATTTCTCAAAAAAAGTGGTGTACCAATCTTTTCTTCTATTTTCTGTAAGGCTTGACTTAGTGAAGGTTGTGCTATATACAACTTTTCCGCAGCCTTAGATATACTTTTTTTATCTGCAATCATTTTTACATATAATAATTCCCTATCGTTCAACTAATTCCCTCCTATAGAAAAAACCTATGTTAACTATAGTAAAACAAGTATTAGACTATACTTTATTAAAATTATACACTTAGAGTAGTAATTATTCAATGTATAAGTAAACTTATCTATAAAATTAATGAAATATGTATGGATTTAGATTCAATTTAACTATTAGGGGGGTATTTAATGAATAAAATTCAAATGCAAAATCCAATTGTTGACATTGATGGAGATGAAATGACTAGAGTTATATGGAGTTTAATAAAGGATAAACTTATTATTCCTTTTGTTGATTTGAAAACTGAGTATTATGATTTACACGTCAAAAATAGAGATAACACTAATGATAAGGTAACAATAGAAGCTGCGGAAGCTATTAGAAAATATAAAGTTGGAGTCAAATGTGCTACTATTACTTCAAATAAAGCTAGACAAGAGGAATATAACTTAAAGCAAATAACTAGAAGTCCCAATGGTACTATCAGAAAGATATTAGATGGAACTGTATTTAGAAAACCAATAATGATAAGTACAATTAAGCCTATTATTCCTACTTGGACAAAACCAATTACTATTGCCAGACATTCATATGGTGATTTATATTTATCAACAAATGCTTTAGTAAAAGCTGGTTCAAAAGCTGAAATTGTTATTACTGATCAAAACAATGTGGAGACTAGAATGACAATTAATGATTTTAAGGAAGATGGAATAGTCCAATCTTATTTTAATTTAGATACATCAATTTATAAATTTGCTGACACATGCTTTAAAACTGCAATAGAGGAAAAAATGGATTTGATTTTTTCTGCTAAAGATACTGTCGCTAAAGAATACGATACGAGATTTAAAGACATATTTGAAAACTTATACGAAGAAAGGTATAAGTCTGAATTTGAAAAACTAGGTATTAAATTCTCATATACACTTATAGATGATGCTGTTTCTAAAGCTATAAAGTCAAATGGTGGTTTTTTATGGGCATGTAAAAACTATGATGGGGATGTTATGAGTGATATGGTAGCCACTGGATATGGTAGTTTGGCCCTTATGACCTCTGTATTAGTTTCTCCAGATGGTGCTTATGAATACGAAGCAGCTCATGGTACTGTTAGAGCACACTATTATAAACACTTGAAAGGTGAAGAGACATCTACTAATCCTATAGCCATAATATTTGCCTGGTCTGGAGCATTGGCCAAACGTGGTGAAATTGATAATAATAAAGAGCTAATAGACTTTGCTCACCTTTTAGAAAAATCCACTATAGATACAATAAATTGTGGCTTCGTTACAAAAGATTTATATAATATGTCCACAGTTAATAACAAGAAAATTGTAAATACAAATACAATGATTGATGAGATTTTTAGAAAATTAGAAAACAACATTTAAACCAATATAGTCCCCAGAAAAAAGAACACGCCGCTAGATAATATGACCCCCAATCATAGCGACTTGTTCTTTTTTTATATACTTTTTTGGATAATAGAATTTCTTCTCTGATAAAACTCTTAGACTAATATTGAAACTATCCAACTAATTATCTGTGGAAATGTAGATAATACAACTACTAATCTTATAACTTGCATTACGATAACGTCTGCACTTTCTACCCCTATATCTGCTGAAATCAAAGCCATATCAGCAGCTCCAGCAGGTGTACAAGCAAGCATTGCATCTTTTATAGGCATATTAAATTTCTTATGTACAAAGCTTCCTACAAATAAGCATGTAACTGCATATCCTAAAATTAGTACTATTGCAGGCCCCATTAAAAATTTTATTTCCAATACATCATTATATATTATTCCACTACCTATATAGGTACCTGATAAAACTTGGGCTAAACGTCTAACCCATCTAGGCAAATATGCCTTATTAGTCAAGAATTTTAAAGCTATTATACTTATCATTGAAAACACTAATACCCCAGAAGGCATACCAGATAGCTTTCCTATAGTTCCAAATATAACTGCAACTATAATGGTTAGTACTAAATTTTTGTTGTCAACGGCTTTTGTTATTTCCCTTTTGTATGATTCCTTTTCAATTTTTTCATCTTTATAATCCTTTGATTTTGACACCTTTGCAATCATAGATGGGAATATCCCTATACCAAATACCATTCTAACGAATTGCATTACTGCTACCTTACCAGAGTCTGCACCCATTTCTTCACTTATTATTGGTATATCGCTCATTCCACCTGGTATTGAACACATAAGTGAAGTTACTAAGTCCATTGGACTAATATAATATATTATTAATCCTACGCTTATATTTAGAATTAATAAGGCAATTAGTATAGTAATCATCGGTTTAAAAATGTTCCTTAGCCTTTTTACATCACCTTTTTCTAATCCAACTCCTATATATGCACCAGCTATTATTTGAGCTACAACTTTCCCTTCTACTGGCATATAGGCCATTCCCGTAAAAATATTAAACAAAGAAACACCAACAATAGATCCTACCATCATACCACCTGGTACTTTTAATTTGAAAAGTATATAACCCATTAGTGTACCGATTATTAATGTAATTATGAAATTTTGCATATGATTCTACACCCTCTTACTGTAACGAGATTTTCTTATAACAAGATACCATTATTCATAAATTTAATAAAATCTTTTCTTTAACTAATATAAATTCTAATCTCTAATATAAACAAAACCATCCATTATTCTTCTAGCAGTTCTGGTTACACCACCGCTAATTACTTCTCCTTCATTCATTTTAATATCTACTTTTGTAACACCACTGGTATGCCCTAGTCTTATAATCTCTTTATCTTCATAATTTTCATCAAGTTCATTTACTATGGTCCCAGGAATTCTACATGCTGCTCCTGTAGCAATAGCCACAGTCATAGGATATGCCTTGTGCAAACTTCCAACTGAAATTGCTCTTACACAAATATCCATACTATTTGCTTCAACATCTTTTCCATCTAAATCAATATAATTCTGCGGCTTAGAAATTATTGATATTTTTGGTACTGAAGTAGATTTAGTTCTTGCTTCTTCCCAATGTTTTACAAAGCCTACCTTTTCAGCTATTGTACCTCTTATTCTTTCAATATGTTCCATTACTTTTTTGTTGCTATTTATTTCTGTTAGCTCTGTTCCTTTAATTCCTAAATCCTCTGCTCTAATAAATATAACTGGATTAGAACAATCAAGAAAAGTAACTTCTATTTCCCCATAATCAGGTATATCTAAAATATCTTTTTTATTCCCTGTTGGGAACAGTTTACCCGTTACAGCTCCACCTGGTTTTTCAAAATACATATCAATTGTAGATCCTGTTCCAGGAACACCTTTTATACTTTCATCTCCATAAACCATTGCCTTGCCATCTTTTACTCTTACATGCTCTTCAATTACTTTATTTGTATTGGTATTTAATACTCTTACAATTGTTATTGGTTCAACTGCTTCAACTAAACCTTCATCTATAGCAAAAGGTCCTACTGTGGAAGAAATATTGCCACAATTTGAAGATGTATCAACTCTTGGTATAACTATGTCTACTTGAAAAAACTCATAATTAACATCAATGTTATCTTGCTGTGATGGAGAAATAACCGCTATTTTACTTGTAGATGAAACTGTTCCACCTATCCCATCTATTTGTTTAATATCAGGACTTCCCATAACCTTCAAGAATATATCATGCCAAAGTCTTTTGTCCTCAGGTAAATCTTTCTTATGAAATACTATAGCTTTACTAGTACCACCTCTCATATAAACACATGGATACTTTGTCATATAAAATTACCTCCATTATATTATAATTCTTATTTAATTATTCTTACAATAACAAAATTAATACAGCTTCCCATTGAATTACTCTATAGTTAGAACAATTAATTAGGAGAGTTAAAAATTTGATAGTTGTGTGTTTGCTTAACCTAATGATAACACCATCAAATCCATTATATAGCATTAATATTTCATATACCAATATTAAAAAAGCAAGAGGACATATAGGATTTTCCTATATGTCTTATTATCTTTTCTTAATAGGTTCTAAGTCTATATAGTTTTTCCCTATAATTCATATATTGAAATAAGTATTAGACCTTTATTAAAATACGTTATATTCTTAAATAAAGAAAAGAGAATCATTATACAAAACTCTAACATTATAAACTATATGAAGTAAAAATATGAAAGGGGAGAATACAATTTTGATTAAACTTATTGATAATGAAGTACTAATTTTAGATGGTAGAGAAATTATATCAAACAAAGAGGAATTCTCAGCCATTGTATCAAATAAAAAAGGTATCGAATTCAACAAAGAAGAAGCGAAAAAGGGAACTATTGCATTCGGTATAATGAAGAATCATAACACTTCAGAAAATATTGACAACCTAAAAATTAAATTTGATTCAATCACTGCACACGATATTACTTGTGTAGGAATAATTCAAACTGCAAGAGCTAGTGGAATGGAAAAATTTCCAATTCCATATGTTATGACAAACTGCCACAATAGTTTATGTGCTGTTGGTGGAACTATCAATGAAGATGACCACAAATTTGCTTTATCTGCAGCAAAGAAATATGGAGGTATTTATGTACCACCAAATTTAGCGGTTATTCATTCATATAATAGAGAAATGATGGCCAAATGCGGAAATATGATACTTGGTTCAGATAGTCATACTAGATATGGAGCTTTAGGAACAATGGCAGTTGGTGAAGGCGGCGGTGAATTAGCAAAGCAACTATTAGAACAAACTTATGACATTCAGTACCCAGAGGTAATTGCTATTTATCTAAAAGGCAAACCAAATCCAGGAGTAGGACCTCAAGACGTTGCTCTTAACATTATTAAGGCAGTTTACAATAATGGATTTGTAAAAAACAAAGTTATGGAATTCATAGGAGAGGGAATCAATTCTCTACCTATTGAATATCGTAATGGAATTGATGTTATGACTACTGAAACTACATGTTGGAGTTCTATATGGGAAACAGATAATAAGGTTAAAGAATATTATGAAACTCATTATAGACCACAGGACTATGGTGAATTAAAGGCTAAAAGTGTTGCCTTATATGATGGACTAGTAGAAGTTGACTTAAGCACAATTAAACCATCAATTGCTTTACCATTCCATCCAAGCAATGTTTACACAATAGAAGAACTTAAGAAAAATCCTAAGGATATTTTTGCACTTGTGGAAGAGAATAGTAAGGAAACTTTTGAATCAAATGATATTAAAGTTGATATGTTAAGTAAAATCAAAAATGGTAATATATATGTAGACCAAGGTATTATTGCTGGATGTACAGGAGGAACTTTTGATAATATCGTTGCTGCTGCTGATGTTATGAAGGGTAAATCTGCAGGAAATGATATTTTCTCCTTAAGTGTTTATCCAGGCAGTCAACCAATTTATATGGAACTTGTTAAAAATGGAAGTATTGCTAATTTAATGGGAGCAGGAGCAGTTATAAAACCTGCATTTTGCGGTCCTTGCTTTGGTGCAGGAGATACTCCAGCTAACAATGAGTTTTCTATTAGACACGCTACTAGAAACTTCCCAAATAGAGAAGGCTCCAAACCAACAGAAGATCAAATCTCTATGGTAGCTTTAATGGATTCTAGATCTATTGCTGCAACAGCAATAAACGGTGGAGTTTTAACAGCAGCTGATGAAATTGATGTTGAATATTCAAACAAGAAGTTTTTCTTCGATAAATCTATATATGAAAACAGAGTATATAATAATACAAATAATCCAGATCCTTCAACTGAATTAGTATTTGGTCCTAATATCAAAGATTGGCCAAATATGCCTAAATTAACTGATAATATTTTATTAAAAGTAGTTACTTATTTAACTGATTCTGTAACTACAACTGATGAGATTATTCCATCAGGGGAAACTTCTTCCTATAGATCTAACCCTATTAGACTTGCTGAATTTACATTTAGCAGAAAGGATCCAAGCTATGTTGCAAGTGCTAAAGAAGTGCATGAATATGAGCTTGCTAGAGAAAATGGAGAAAATCCAGCTGATAAATTCCAAGAGTTAAAATCTGTATTTGATAATATCAAAAACATTGATGAATTTAGTAATATTGATCCTAAGGAAATTGGTATAGGTAGCACTATTTATGCACACAAACCAGGAGATGGTTCTGCTAGAGAACAAGCTGCTTCTTGTCAAAGAGTACTAGGCGCTTGGGGTAATATAGCTAAAGAATATGCTACTAAAAGATATCGCTCTAATTTAATAAACTGGGGAATCATCCCATTTACCACAGAGCAGGATAAAGACATTAGCAATAAAGATTTTATATTTATTCCTAATATTAAGAATGCTATACAAAATAAAACTGACAACATAAAAGCTTATATAGTAAATAAAGATATGAAAGAAATAACATTATCAATAGGACATTTAACTAAAGAAGAACGTGAAATCTTAATTAATGGTTCCTTGATAAATTATAACAAAAGCTTAAATAACTAAACAACAAAGCCTACAGCCATAATATAATATGCGCTTGTAGGCTTTATTTTTAATTTACTACAAACTGTTTGCCTTTATTCTATTTCAACACTATTCTAGATAAAGACTTACTGATAATATATAATAAAGATATAATTTCTAAGGAGTGACGAAAATCGTGAATATTCTTGTTATAGATGGTCAAGGTGGTAAAATGGGTAAAACAATTGTTGAACAATTAAAGAATAGTTTGCCAGACTTCAAGATAACTGCTCTTGGTACTAACAGTATCGCTACTTCTGCAATGCTTAGAGCTGGAGCTGATTTTGGTGCTACTGGCGAAAATCCTGTTATTTATAATAGTTCTAATGCTGATATAATAATAGGTTCTATGGGAATAATTGTAGCTAACTCATATATGGGAGAAATTACACCTGCTATGGCAAATGCTATTAGTGAAAGTAAGGCTGTTAAAGTTCTAATCCCTGTTAATAGATGCAATATCCTAGTAGCAGGAATAGAAGAATTACCTTTTAGTGAATATACATCCCTTGCAGTTGAACAGGTTAAAAAGATTATAGA